>NZ_JBRRCU010000043.1:0-37403 GCF_056759195.1 Stenotrophomonas sp. STEN083
AATCGCGTGGGGTGTTCTCAAGAGCGGCCGGGATTTCGATCCGACCATGCTGAGAGTAGGTCAAGCCTGCTTCCAGCAGGCTTGACCGCGAACATAGGATCTCGGCTCTACGCTGCTACCTGTAGAAGTCGGCGATCTGATCGGTGAACTGCTGCGGGTTGGCACCTACAAGATTGGTCAGCACCACCACCGCCAGGCCTTCGTCCGGATAGACCACGAACGCCGCCCGTGCGCCACCGAAGCTTCTGATCTGGCGCTTTCCCGCCGGCCCCGATACAGGCCAGCCCGCGGCCCAATCACCTTCGCTGCCATCGTTCAGACGCTCTGGCGTCCACATCTGCGCCAGGCTGTCAGCCCGCAGCACGCGATGCTGCAACAAGCCCGCCAACCAGCGCGCCAGATCATCGGCAGTGGCCTGGATGCCACCACCGGCCCACAAGCCCTGTGGCATGTCGTAGAACCAGTGCGAAAGTCGCTTCGGTGCACCGGCAGCATCACTGCTGCGTGGAAAAAAGCTGTACATGGTCGTCGCGTTCGGCAGCAGATCGTAGCTATCACCGAACCCGACGTGCGTCATGCCAACACGCTTGAACTGGTTGTCCGCCAGATAGTCCTCGTAGGCCCTGCCACTACGCTGAGCGATGATCCTGGCCAGCAAGCCGTAGTTGGTCTGGTTGTAGGCGAACCGCGCGCCCGGCAAGGCCTGCATCGGCTGCTGCTCAACCAGCTGCCATGCCGTTGCTTCGGAGCCACCACCAACCAGGCCCTGCGCATCGACGATATCCGGCAGGCCGGAGGTATGCGCCAGCAGCTGGCGTACACGGATCGCCTGCCATGCGGCTGGCAGTTGCTGCAGATACGTGGAGATTGGCGCATCAAGATCAAGCTGCCCGGCTTCGGCCAGCTGCATGACCGCCACGCCGGTGAATGCCTTGGTCGCCGAGTTGATGGGGAACAGGGTCGCAGGCGTGGCTGCCACCTTGTTCTCGACATTGGCCAGCCCGACCGCCGTCGAAAACACCACGTTGCCGTCCTTGACCACCGCAACCTGCAGTCCCGGGATGCCTCTGTCCTCCATGGTGGCAACAATGAAGCGCCGTGTCGCGTCATTGGCAGCCTCCAGCGTCGCCGCAACCAACTGAAGAGGCAGCACGCAGAGAAGCACACCCAGGCACAACAGGTTTCGGGAGGTTGCACGTCGCATCGTCTGGCTCCGGTCGTGACTGGCGGAAATGTGTCAGATCGCGGCTGTCGCGATCACCGACTCCAGACTTGGATGCATGCAACGGGCAAAAGGTTTAAACCGGCGATCACCCGCGCCCTGCATTCGCTATTGCCTCGACTGGGCTGAGCCCCGCACCTCAGCGCCCGGAATGCTGCAGTCTCCGCTGCATCATCCTCTGCTCGCGGATGACGACGTGCCACGCCGCACTCCCGATGGACAGTTCAACCTCGCGACGCAGTCCTGCATCGTTGATGATCCATGAGCCGTTGCGAATACGGCGGTGCTGTGGAGCCGTGCTCGCCTCGATAGCAAACGCTGGCACCAGGTCAGTCCCCAGCGGCAACGCAAGGGCCGTCACGCTACGCGTCCGCGATCATCGACATCACAGATCAACGCCGAAGCCAACACCGGCGGACTTCTCACCGCCACCAAAGGCTCCGCCCAGCGAGAATGAAGCCCGCGTCCCCAGCCGCACGCCATAACCGATCGACAAGGCCTGCTCCCCACCCTGGAAACCGGCGCCCACCGCAACCCGCCCGCGCGCGCTCTGGCCACCGGCCGCGTTGATCGCCATGTTGGTCATCGCCGAGGTCATCGCGCCCATCCGGTCGATACGTCGGTCCTGATTGCGCAGGCGTTGCTCGACGCCGTCATGGAAACGGGTGAAATCGTCGCTGAATGCGGCCAGCGCACTATCCGTGTAGGCATTGGCACTGGTCAGGGTCTGGGCTGCGGTTGTATCGGTGTACTGGTTTGCAGAAGCCAACGTCGCCGTATCCCCCGCGCTGACCTCACCGCGCACGGTCGCCACCTGGGCATCGGTGTAGACCGTGGACGCGGCCAAGGTCGCGGCGTCACCGGCATCGGCATGCGCGCGCGCGGCCTGCAGTCCCATCGCCTGACTGTTGGCGACCTGCTGGTCGGTGTACTGGTTGGCGGAGTCAAGCGTGGCCGCATCGCCCGCCGCGAGGTCACCACGCAACGAAGCCTCACGCGTATCGGTGTAAGCGTTCGCTGAAGCCAGCGTTGACGCATCCCCTGCTGCCATGTCCGTGCGGATCACCGCCTCGCGCGCATCGGTATGCGCATTGGCCGCATCCAAGGCGGCCGCGCCGCCGGCGACGATGTCGTCGCGGATGGCCGCTTCACGCGCATCGGTATAGCTGTTGGCGCTGGCCAGGGTCGACGCGTCCGCATCGGCCATATCGGCGCGGATCGCTGCCTCGCGCGTATCGGTGTGCGCGTTGGCCGCATCCAGCGTGGCGTCCCCCCCGGCAGCGATGTCGTCGCGGATGGCCGCTTCACGCGTATCGGTATAGCTGTTGGCACTGGTCAGCGTCGCCGCGTCCGCGCCGGCCATGTCCGTACGTACCACCGATTCACGCGCATCGGCGTGCGCAATCGCGGCATCCAGCGTGGTGTTGGCGCTGGCTGCCATGTCGCTCCGCACGGCGGCCTCACGGCCATCGGTGTAGCTGTTGGCAGTGGTCAACATCACTGCGTCCGCGCCCAGCAGATCGGCGCGGATGCCTGTTTCACGCGTATCGGTGTATTGGTTGGCCGTTGCCAACGCAGCACCCGCTTCGGCGTCGACGTAGTTCTGCAGGTCCGTGCCTTGGTTGGTCAACGCAGTATCCAGCGCACCAAGCGCAGAGCCCACGCTGTGCTGCACCCCTCCCTGGATCGCATAGTTGGGTGCGGTGAACACGCCCCCGCTGTACGCAGCACCACCGCCCAGCCAGGCCGCCACGCCCGACAAGCCACTGCTGGTGGATGCTGACACCGCATTCAACTGGGTGACATTCACCGCATCATTGCCATCGACGCCGGCAGCGACATTGGTGATGCGTCGTTTCAATGTAGCCGAACCCACCGACACCACGTTGGCGAAGCCACCGTCGGTGCTGCCAAAGCCCAAGGCTACCGAGCCACCACCGGCAGCTATCGCGTTCCTGCCGATGGCGACGTTGTTGTCCGTGCCCGGAGCACCCGTGGGGGCCGTGAAACCACAGCACATGTCATTGCCGTTGCCGCCATTGCCGGCCTGGCTGCCATTGCCCAACGCGATGTTGTAGTTGCCGCCGGCGCCACCATTGCCGCCTGTGCCACCCGCGCTGCCCTGACCAGCCTTGCCGCCGTTACCAGCACTGCTGTTGCTGCCGAACGCCAGGTTGTACGCGCCGCCATTGCCACCGGTACCACCGGTCCCCCCGGCGGTGCCATTTGAGCCCTGCCCGCCCATGCCGACCGAACTGCCCTGCCCGAAGGCGGTGTTGCCGGTGGCGTTGCCCAGCCCGCCAGCGGAGGTGCTCCAGCCCAGCATGTTCGGGCCAGGGGAGCCGTCACTCCCCACCCGGCTACCGTCCTGACAGGCGATGGCACCAGTGGCGGTGTCCTGGGTGCAGGGCGCGGTCGGCGAGGTGCCGCCAACGACTTCAGCGGCCTGCGCCTGCAACGATGGCAGCAAGGCAAGCATGGCAGCTGCCGCCAGCGGTCCAGCCTTGGTAACGACATGACGGTTCATGATGGAATCCCCCGAATCAGCAAGGAAGAAACCTAACGCCGGGCCCGCCAATCCCGCATCCACGAAATCAGGTAGTCCGCGGCATGACGTGCCGCAGACGGTCACGCCATCAGCGGCAGTACCAACGCCAGCCGGGTACCCGTGCCATTGGCAGCAGGTGATACCTGCAGCTCACCACCGAGCCTGCGTGCACGCAGCCGCATGCTGGCCAACCCTGCACCTGTACGCGCCGCAACCGTTCCGTCAGCGCCCTGCCTCAGACCAACACCGTCGTCGTCGACATGCAGTTGCAACTGGTCACCTTGCCTGCGCAGGTAGACATCCACGCGTTGCGCTTGGCTGTGCTTGAACACGTTGGTCAGCGCTTCCTGCAGGAGGCGCAGCAGGTCGAGGCTGCGGCTGGCGCCCAACTCGATCCCGTTGATGTCCTGCAGATGCCAATGCGCCTGGATGTCGACCGCATCCAGCAAGCCACTGGCGCGGTGGCGCAGCGGCGCCAGCAGCTCGGCCAGATCCGCCTGCTCGCGAGCGGTGCTGTCGATGACCAGGCGCAGGTCGTCACGCATCTCGCGCAGCACGTTGATGACCTGCTCCCGCGGCATGTCGCCCGGTGCCTGTTCCAAGCGGGCGATTGCCCCCACCAGGGTGCCGCCAAAGCCATCGTGCAGGTCACGCACCAGTTGCAGGCGCTCACCGGCGCGGCTGTGCGACAACTCCAGCGCATGCTGTTGCTGCAAGGTATCCGCCAACTGCGTGGTGGCCTGCTGCACTTCATGGCGCAACTCGGCATTGAAGTCTTCCACCCGCTGCATGGTATTGGCGAAGCGGTACGCCAGCACAAAGCCCATGCCGAGTAGCATCAATGGCGAAGTGAACGATCCCAGGTAGCTGACCCCGCCATACCAGCCCATGTACACGCCCAGATCGTGCAGCGATACCGCGATCGGCAGGATGATGCACAGCGCCAGCACCTGGTAGTCACGCCGGCCGCTACGCAGCGCATAGCCCATGAAAGTAAACGAGACCACGTACAGGAAGGCGATGGTTGGCACCAGATAGACGTTGCGGTGTGGCCCCATCCATTGCGGCCACAGCAAGGCACCGGCCATCACCAGCACGGCGATGACCAGCAGCACCCGCTCCAGCCGCGGCCAACGCCGCTCACAGAAGCGCAGCAGGAATACCGTATGGGCAGCAGCGCCGGCCACATAGCAAGCGCCAATGAACGCCTGCCAGCCATCAGTGGTGGCGAACGGCCACGGACTGCTGGCAAAAAAATTGCTGTCGTACAGGCGTCCGAACACCGCGCTCAAGGCATACCAGCCGTACATCGATTCCTTGCGTCGCAGCAACCAGAACATGCCGATCACTGCCGCCAGCACGAAGCCGATTGCACTATCCAACACCTGCAGGTCGTGGCGGACGAAGATCTCCTTGCGATAACGTGCCTGCAATTCCTTCGGATCGCCTACATCCACCACACCGAGTGAGGGCTGGTAAGCCGCCAGGCCGGACACCCGAACCAGCAGTTCGTTCTCGCCCTGTCGCAGCAGCGGCGACTGCAGCAGGAAGTAGCGCGGCACGTGCCAGCTGCGTGACAACGGCTCGACCAGCGATGCATCACGATCGATCAGACTGCCATTGAGGTAGACGGCCGCCGCCATGCAGGTGTAGTCGAGCAGCAGGCCGGTTGGCTGATTGGCGTCATCCTGCTGCCAGCGCAGGCGGTACCAGACCACTCCATCGTGATCCGGCCAGCGCGTCTGCCATTGATCGGCAAGCGGTACCTGCACCCAGCCCTGCGCTGGCGCGGCCGGCGATTGCCAATCGGCACGTACAGCTTCAGCGTGGGTGATTCGGGTGATGCCTGCTGTCTGTGCGCCGGCACTGCCAACGCAGGCGGCCAACAGCAGCAACAGCAACAGCCAGCGGATCAAGGCAGTAGCCCCATCGCGCGCGCTTCGTAGACCGCAGCGGTCCGCGACCCCACCGCAAGCTTGCGATAGATGTTGCGGGTATGTGCCTCGATGGTTAGCCGCGACAATCCGAGCAGGTCGGCGATCTCGCGGTTGCCGTAGCCCTGCGCCACGTGGCTGAGGATGCCTATTTCGCGCTCGGACAGCTGTGCGCTTGGCATGGGTGGCGCAGCAGCCTGCACCTGCACCGTCGGCAGCAACGCCAGAATGCGCCGCGCGATCATCGGATCGATCGGTGCGCCGCCGCGCTGCAGGCTGCGCAAGGCCACCGTCAGTTCGATGTCGTCGCGGTCCTTGAGCAGGTAGCCGACGGCACCTGCGCGTAGTGCGGCGAAAATGGATTCTTCCTCGGCGAAAGCGGACACGACCACTGCCTGCAGTTGCGGTACGTGCTGCTGCATCCAGCCGATCAGGTCGATGCCGGTACCGTCTGGCAGCTGCATGTCGACCAGGGCCAGGTCGAAGTGATGAGTTTGCAGAAGTGCGCGGGCGTTGCCGAGAGTGTCGGCGATGTGGATCTTCGGCGGTTGCTCGACCAGCAATTCAGCCACGAGCCGAGCCAGCCTCGCCAGCGAAGCTGCATCGTCGTCGATGATCAGGATGGAAGACAGCTCCATCGGCCCCCGCCATGGTCCGTGTTGTGGCGGAGTTTAGCGTGGTCTTACGGTGGGGTTGTGAGGGGGGCTCACCTAGAGCGGAAAAGCTGCTTCCGTTGGGATAAATAGGCGAGGCGGCCCTCACCCGCTGCCCCCGCTCCGCGCCCCAGCCCTTGCGTTGACGCAAGGGCGTTCGTTGGACAGCGAACCTGCGGTTCGCAAGCTGCCCCCCTCACCCCGCAAGCGGGAGAGGGGAGGAAGCCTGGCTCCGGACAATCTACGAAACAGCCTTGCTCCGGATGGGTTGTGGAAAAGCCGTGCTCCGGATGAATCCACGGAGCCTTGGCTCTCGCTCGCTATTACCAGGTACGACGCAGCGGGTGGGCTTCGGTGTTGAAGACGATGCCTTCGAAGTCCAGGGTCTTGGCCGGGGCGAACAGCAGGTAGTAGTACTTGAACGTCTCGGCGAACAGGAAGCTCTCCATCGAGTCGTCCTTCTCCTTGCTGCGGACATCCTTCAGCGCGGCGAAGCCGTGGTCGGTGCGGGTGTAGCGCACGAAATCATCGAAGAATTCCTTGCCCATGCCGCGGTAGCGCGCGTCACCGGTGTAGTGGTGCAGGTAGTACGCCGACTCGACGATCTCCGGGCGCAGCGCGTAGCTGGGCGAACGCACTTCCATCTTGGCGTAGTCCAGCGACTCCGGCTCGATGTCATGCAGGCGCCACATCTTCAGGTTGGATTCCTGCAGGCGCTTGGCACGATCCAGGTCACCGCCCAGGGCCAGCAGGCCCGGCATGAACGCGTCCAGCGCACCATACGTGGTGGAAGTGCGGGCACCGGTGTCCATGTCGGCGTGGCCGTACCACAGCTCGCCTTCCCGGACTTCGTCAGCCAGATACTGGTTGATCGGGCCGATGCTCTCGTCCCACATCTTCTTGCAGTCTTCGTCGCCGAACAGCTTCCAGCACTTGAGCAGGTACTCGTAGTACGAGTCGATGCCGCCGGCAATCGAGGCGTCCTTGTTGGTCCATTCGCCGGTTTCGACGTTGATGTTCAAACCGACCAGGCCGATCTTGGAGCGACGCTTGTGGGTTTCCACCAGCGCGCGTTTGGCCTTGTCGTAATACGCCTGCTTGCCGGTGAGCTTGGCCAGGGTGCCGAATTCCAGCAGCAGCGTGCCGGTTTCGGCCGGGTTGCTGATCTTGCCGCTGGTCTTGCCGGTGTGCAGGTTGACGTGGGTGTACGGCAGACCGGTCGGGCTGTCGAACACCGGCGACAGGCGCGTGCCCAGATCATCGGCGAGCTTGAGCAGGCGTTCGTCGTTGGTCATCTGGTAGGCCGACAGCAGGCCGCCGAGCAGACGGATGGTCACCTCGAAGTTCTGCACGTCGATGTCCTGGTCGAAGGACAGCTGGGTGACGATCAGCTCACGGGCTTCGTTGGCCTCCTTGTCCAGGCCGAGCAGCAGCAGGGTGTCCAGTGCATCCACCGGCGACATCAGCAACGGCTTGGGATACCAGTCGCGCGGCTGGCCGCTGATCGGCTTCAGGTCGTCGTGGCCCTTGGCGTACTGCATGTAACCCTGCCAGGCGTGGCGGGTGGCTTCGCGGACCTGCTCGGCCATACGTGCAGCTTCGGCGTCATCGACGGCCGGAAGCGCGGCATCAGCCGGTGCAGCAGCTGCGGCCGGTGCAGCCGGGGTAGTGACAGGAGCGGCGGCCTGCTGGCTGCAGGCGGAAAGCGCCAGCATCAGCGCGGCGACCAGGGGGGCGGTACGCAGGGAACGGGTCATCAGTGGATCCTCTCGACGGAAGCGTTGTCTTGCGATGCAACGGGACGGGACTGCAAGGTGTCGCCCAGCGTCTGCAGGTGCAGGGCCGTGCGCAGGGTGGAAAGCGGTGCGGTGCTGCGCACGACCAGCGTGCGGGTCTGGCCAGGCAGCAGGTCGAAGGCATTGTCTTCGACGCTGGCATCGGCATTGTTGAAACCGATCCAGATGCCGCGGACCAGTTTGTCGGCGCGCAGCTGCAGCAGGTAGTGATCGTCTTCGGCGCGCAGCTCACTGTGCAGCTGTGCCGGCTGCAAGGCCTGCTGCTTGGCCGGGACGAAATAGACCAGACGCTGTGCCACTACTGCATCACCGCGCAGCAGTTCGAATACGGCGACGCTGCGGCTGGGATCTGCGCCCTGCAGCAATTCGGTGTCACTCAAGCGTGCAGCCTCGATGGCCGACAGCGCGGGCAAACTGATCGGTTTGCGCTGCTGCTGTAACTCCCGCCCTTCGAAATCCAGCACGCGTACACGCCACTGCCCCTGCACTGCCTCGCGGCCATCATTGAGCAGACTGAAGCGCGTACTGCCTTCATCGCGCAGTGCTGCCACTGCCACCTCGGCGAAGAAGCGGCGCGCGTGGAAGTTCAGCGCCTTCCAGTTGCCGTAGTAATCCATGCTGGACCAGGATGCACCGGGCCACACATCGTTGAGCTGCCAGTACAGCGAGCCCATCGTGTATGGACGCGACGCACGGTGATGCAGTGCTGCAAGCTCGATGCCTTCGGCCTGCATCATCTGACTCAGGTAGACGAAGTCGGGGAACGAGCGCGGCGTGCCGAATTCCATCTCGATGTAGTGCAGCAGGCGCTCGTTGCCCTTGCCAGCCAGGAACTTCTGGTGCGCCTCGATCACCGGCCCATCCACCTGCTGTTCTTCCGGCGTGGCGAAGGCGTTGATGGTCGACAGCTGCGGCCAGGCCTGCAGACCATACTCGGACATGAAGCGCGGGGTTTCCTTCAGGTAGGCCGTCGGCGGCAGCGCCGGGTTGCCCCAGACTTCCCAGTAGTGTTTGTCACCACGGCGCGAGTCGTTGGCCTTGCTGTCCAGGTCATTGCTGGGCGAGCTGGACCAGTACGGCACGCCCAGGCCTTCCTCGGCGACGACCTTGCGCAGGTCCGTGCCGAACAGGTCCACATAGCCCTGCCAGACCTTCTCGGCGAAGGCCGGATCGGCCTCCTTCAAGGTCTTGCCGTGGCCCCAGTCCTTCCACGCGGTTTCTTCCTCATTGTTGCCACACCACAGCACGATGCTGGGGTGATGCCGCAGACGACGGATGTTGTCGCGCGCCTCGGCCACCACGTTGGCGCGGAACGCGGGATCATAGCCGGGCTGCATGCCGCCACCGAACATGAAGTCCTGCCAGACCAACAGGCCGAGTTCGTCGGCGATGTCGAAAAAGGCATCGTCTTCGTAGTAACCACCGCCCCAGTTGCGCAGCATGTTCATGTTGGCATCGCGTGCGGCCTGCAGGTCGCGGCGCAGGCGCTCACGCGTCACCCGGGCCGGGAAGGCATCAAACGGAATGACATTCGCCCCCTTGGCGAATACCGGCACGCCATTGATGACGAAGCCGAAGCCCTGCCCGCCGTCCTTGTCCTCTTCGCGCTGCAGCTGCACGGTGCGCAGGCCGATGCGGATGCTGGACGTCAGCGCGTCCTGCTTGCCCTCACCCAGCCGGGCCTGCACGGTGTAGCGATCCTGCGCACCGTAACCAACCGGCCACCAACGACGCGGCTTGTCGATCTGCAATGGCAGCGAAACGCTGTTCTCGCCGGGCTTCAGCGCGACATCGCGCTTGATCTGCACGACCGACTTGCCATCCGGGTCACGCACATCGATGACGACCTGCTGGCTCGCGGCGCTGTCCGCCTGCTCCACCTGCAGCAGCACGCTCAGATCGGCTTTGTCTGCGTCCAGTGCGTCGGTGCGTACTGCCAGATCGGTGATGCGCTGTTGATCCCAGCTGTCCAGGTGCACCTGCCGCCACACGCCGGCAGTGACGTAACGCGGGCCCCAATCCCAGCCGAAGTGGTAGGCGGGCTTGCGCACGAAGTTGCCTACCATCGCGTCCTTGGGTTCGTCACCGTAGGGCGAAGGATAATTGCCGGCAATCTTGTGCGGCATCGCCTGCACCTGCGGCAGCAGGGTGCGGATCGGCGAGCGGAACACGATCTGCAATTCATTGCCCTGCGCGCGCAGGCGGCCATCCACGCGTGCACGCCAGGTTCGGTGTGCGTTGTCGGCTTTCAGCAACGGCTGGCCGTTGAGGCGGACCTCGGCAAAGGTGTCCAGGCCATCGAAGCGCAGCTCGGCATGCGGACGCGCCAGGGTTGTGGCATCCACATCGAAGCGCGCGCGGTACTCCCAATCAGCGAGTCCGATCCACTGCAGGCCGGCCTCGGCGGCGCCTACGTAGGGATCGCCGATCAAGCCGGCGGCCATCAGATCGGTATGCACGCTACCTGGCACTGTTGCGGTCTTCCACGCGTCCATGCCCGGATGCGCCTGCAACTGCGCATCGCCCGGCAGCAAGCGGAAGTTCCACTGCGCCTGCAGTGGTGCAGCCACTGCGGCACTGGAAGCCAACCACAGCGCGCACAGCAACAGGCTGCGGCGTGCGCGCTGAGCATGAATTTGTATCGATCCAAATTTTTGATGCGCGTGCTGCATGCTGCTTCCTCCCTGTTGCTGGTTGCGCTTTTCTTACCGACCGTCAAACCGTCTTCAACAAAACATGAAACTACGCTTGCTCTGAGTTCACTACTGAAGCGAAGAACAAGAGCGATCCCCGCCTTCGCGGGGATGACGACTGAAACAATCCGAATGCTGTTGGTCAGCCTTCGCGCACCACATTCAACACTTCGTGACACGCGCCCATGGTGTGGTAATCGGTCTTGCCGGCGGGGCTCTTCTCGTCGTCGTATTTACCGTTGTCAGCATTGAGGATACGGAACCACGCGCCGTAGCGATGATCGACGAAGTACTGCCACGAGTACGCCCACAGCCGGTCGTACCACTCCCAGTAGCCGGCATCGCCGGTGCGCTTGGCCAGCAGCGCGGCGGCGGCCAACGACTCGGCCTGCACCCAGAAATACTTGTCGTCGTCGCAGACGAAGCTGTCGCCACCAATCGCCGCGCCATCCATGTTCGGCTGACGGCGCGACTCCGGCGCAAAGCCGTAATACAGGCCACCGCGCGCTTCATCCCACGAACGCGTCATTGAGGTATCGAACAGGTGCCGTGCGGTCGGTACCAGCCAATCGGCATCGACGTGGCGGTCGAGGATCAGCAGCAGCTTGGCCCATTCGGTCTGATGGCCGGGTTGGAAACCCCACGGACGGAACAGGTGCTTGGGATTGTCCAGGTTATAGTTCCAATCGATGTTCCAATCGATGTCGTAATGCTCCCAGACCAGGCCGCCGGCCTTGGCCGCCTGGCGGCGGGTCATGTTGTCGGCAAGCTGCAAGGCGCGCTGCAGGTAGCGTTGTTCGCCACTGGCCTCGAACGCAGCCAGCATTGCTTCGCACATATGCATGTTGGCGTTCTGGCCGCGATAACCGGTGAAGTTCCAGTTGGCGTCGGCTTCGTCGCGGTACAAGCCGTGTTGCGGCTCCCAGAAGTGGCGTTCCAGCAGCTGCCAGGTCTCGTCCATCCACTCACGGCCCTGCTCGATGCCGGCCTTCAACGCGCAGCTGTACGCCAGCAGTACGAAGGCCACGCCGTAGCAGTGGTTCATGTCGTCTTCGACCTTGCCGTCGCGCAGGGTCCATGCGTAGCCGCCAGTGGCTGGATTGCGGTGCACGTCACGCAGATAGCGCACGCCGTGCTTCACCGCTTCCAGATACTCGGCGTTGCCGTACTCGCGGTAGGCCATCGCATAGTTGAAGACGAAACGGGTGCTGCTGACCAGGTGGCGATGGCTGCGGTCGTAGATGCTGCCGTCGTCGCGGTAGTAGTGGAAGAAGCCACCATCTGCATCGATGCAATGCGGATGGTAGAAGGCCATCGTGTCGGCGATATGCGCGCGCAGGAAGGCCGGGGAACGGAAATCGGGCGTGGTGGTCATGCGGTGGCTTCCTGTTGCTGCAGCAGTTGCTGTACTTCACTCAAGGCCGGCATTGCCGCGAACGCCCCCTTGCGGGTTACCGCCAGGGCACCTACCGCGGCAGCGAAGCGCAGCGTGCCATGGATTGCGTTCGGGGTCTGGCAGAACGCAGCAAAACCGGCGCCAGCGCCGCCCCGCTCAACCAGCCCGACCAGCACACCGCCGACAAAGGCGTCGCCGGCAGCGGTGGTATCCACCGCCTGCACGCGGAAGCTCGGCACCTCACCCTCGCCATGGCGGGTATACCAGCGCAGCGTGCCCGCGCCGTCGGTGACGATCACCCAGCGTGCCTGCGCCGCCAATAGACGACGCAACACCTGTGCGTCGCCATCGGCGCCCAGCGGCGCGGCCAGGTAATCGAGTTCCTCGCGCGAGAGCTTGATCAGGTCGGCGCGTTCCAGCGCCTGCCACAGCCGTGGCGAGGGATCGACACCCGCTGGCCACAGCGCCGGCCGCAGGTTCAGATCCAGGCTGACCACGGCCCCAGCAGCGCGCGCGCGCTCCATGCCAACGAAGGTCGCTGCGGCGATGTCCGCTTCGGTCAGGCTGTTGGAGCAGACGTGGAAGCAGGCGGTGCCGTCGAAGCAGGCGGACAGGTAGTGCTCGGCGCGGAACAGCAGATCCGCCGCCGGCGGCCGGTAGAAGCTGAAGCTGCGTTCGCCATGCGCGTCCAACGCCACGAAGGCCAGCGCGGTCTTGGCTGCATCGGTACGCACGATGCAATCGGTCTCGACCCCGGCCTGCTGCAGGCTCTCCAGCAGGAAGTCGCCAAACATGTCGCGGCCCAGCATGCCGGCGAAATGGCTGCTGGCACCCAGCCGCGCGGCCGCCACTGCGACGTTGGCGGGGGCACCGCCAGCGTACTGCAGGAACGCGCGCGGGGTGTCGGCCGAGGCCGGCGGCTGCGCTAATAGATCGATCAAAATCTCGCCGAAACAAACAATCTTGCCCATCTGGCCTTAGTCCTGTTGGGTAACGCCGGTGCTGGTGCGCGAACCGACCAGCCCGTAGAAAATGATGTAGCCGTAGCACAGCAACGGCAGTACGAATGAATGGTGCACGCCGATGCGATCGGCCAGCATGCCCTGCAGGAACGGCACCACTGCGCCACCGACGATGGCCATGATCAACAGGCTGGAGGCCTTGTTGGTCAACGGCCCCAGGCGCTCGATGCCGAGCGCGAAGATGGTCGGGAACATGATCGAGTTGAACAGGCCGATCGCCACGATCGAGTACAAGGCCACCTGGCCTTCAGTGGCCATGGTCAGGGCCAGCAAGCCGACATTGATCATCGCGAACAGGGCGAGCAGCTTGCGCGGCGAGAAGCGCACCAGCAGCAGCGAGCCGGCAAAGCGGCCGATCATCGCCATGGTCCAGTACAGCGACACATAGTGCGTGGCCTGCTGCTCACTGAAACCACCGATGTTGGGCAGCGACAGGTAGTTGACCAGGAAGCTGCCGATCGAAACCTCGGCACCCACATAGAAGAAGATGCCCAGCACGCCAAACAGCAGGTGCTTGTGGCGCAATGCGTCGCCGTAGCTGTGGTGTGCACTGTCGGCCTGCTCGCTGTTCTCGCTCAGCGACGGCAGACGGAACAGGAACACGAACAACGCCAGCAGGAACAAGGCCACCGCCAGGCCCAGATACGGCCCCTGCACCGACTGCGCTTCCTGCGCGCGGTAGGCCAGCTGGTCAGCCAGCGGCAGCGCGGTCAGCTCATCGGCGCTCTTCACCGTGTTGCCCAGGATCAACATGCCGCCGAAGATCGGCGCGATTGCGGTGCCCAGCGAGTTCAACGCCTGTGCCAGCGTCAAACGGCTGGAACTGGTGCGCTCCGGGCCCAGCAGTGCGACATAGGGATTGGCCGCCACCTGCAGCACGGTGATGCCGGTAGCCAGCACGAACAAGGCCGCAAGGAAGGCACCGTAGATGCGCAGTTCAGCCGCTGGCCAGAAGCCAAGTGCACCGATGCCGGCAATCACCAGACCGGCGACGATGCCCTGCTTGTAACCCAGCCGTGCCACCAGTCGACCCGCGGGCAGCGACATCAGGAAGTACGCACCGAAGAAGGTGAACTGCACCAGCATTGCCTGGGTGTAGTTCAGCTCGAACACCGACTTCAGGTGTGGAATCAGGATGTCGTTGAGGCAGGTCAGGAAGCCCCACATGAAGAAGATGGTCGTCGCCACCGCCATGGCCACACGCGTATTGACCACGGGCGCCGACGGGCTTGATGTAGATGACGGCGATGTTGGTATGTGCATGTGGGCTGCCTGGATACGGTAATCGGGAGATGGGGTTGAGGAGTCAGCTTGGTCTTGCTGCACTGCTTTCGCGGATCCGCAGCTGCACTGGTGCGACGGTGCGCATCGGTGCAGCGTCAGGGTTGTCCAGGCGCTGCAGCAACAAGGCTGCAGCCTGCCGACCACGTTCGCGTGGATCTGCGGTCAACGTGGTCAACGGCGGCACCGCGACCGCGGCCTCGGAGATATCGTCGAAACCGGTGACGGCGAAGTCGCCGCCCGGACGGATGCCACGTGAGGTCAGGCCCAGCATCAGGCCCAGGGCAACCGTGTCGTTGTAGCAGACCGCCGCGCTGGGTCGCTGTGCGCTTTGGAACAATTCGCCGGTACGTGCAGCGGCTTCCAGACGGTTGGGTGCGGACTCGATCAGCCAGTCCGCATGGAAGGGCAAGCCCGCTTCACTCAATGCCTGCTGGTAACCCAGCCGGCGCTGTGCGCAGGAACTGGATGCACCATGCCCGCCGAAGAAGGCGATGTCACGATGACCGCGTTCGATCAGGTGACGGGTTGCCATGTACGCGCCGTGCTGGTTGTCCAGAGTGAGGAAGTCCCAATCCGCGCCGGCCAGCTCGCGGTTGAACAACAGCACGTTGGCATGCGCACCCAATACATGGCGCAGCTCTTCGGCATCGCTGCCTTCGGCCGGCGAGAGGATGAAGCCGGTGGGCGTGTGTTCCATCAAGGTGCTCAACACCGCCTGCTGGCGCTGCGGTGATTCGCCGGTGCTGCCAAGCAGGGTCACGAAGCCCTTGCCACCCAGCGCTTCGTCCACGCCCGAGGCGAATTCGGCGAAGAACGGGTTGGACAGATCGTTGATCACCAATGCGATCGATGACGAGGTGCGACGACGCAGGTTGGCAGCGGTGCGGTTGTAGACATAGCGCTGCTTGCGCAGCTCGGCCTCGACCTTGGCGCGGGTGTCGACATTGACCAGGGGGCTGCCGCGCAGCACCAGCGATACGGTCGCCCGTGACACGCCCACCGCCTGCGCGATGTCGGTGACGGTGACCGCGCGTTGGCCGGCCTTGCGTGCGCCCTTGGCGCCGGTAGAAGTGTCTTTCATCGTTTCCGCTGCGGTTCCGGGATGCGCCAAGCCTAAAGGATCACGGCCAGCGCTTGCGCTGCCCGTGCCCTTCTTCCCGGCCTTGGCGCCGCCCGTGCTCACAGCTGGGCGCTGCCCGGGGTGGCGCAGTACGACACCGGCAGGTCGGCCTGTGCGGTGCCCCAGCCCTGCTCCGGTGCCTGCGCACCAAGGGTGAAGCGCACATCGCCGCCCTGCTGCAGACGCTGCCAGTCCAGCCACACCGCCGGCTGCGGCTTGCCATCAACCTGCACGCTCTGGATGTATTGCAGGCTGCGCGGATCGGCGCCCGGCGCCTGCAGGCGCAGCGTGCGGCCATTGCCCAGGGAGATCTCGGCCTTGCTGTAGCGCGGCGCATGCAGCAGGAACTGGCCACTGCCCGGCACTGCCGGATACAGGCCCAGCGCGCTGAACAGGTACCAGGCCGACATCGTGCCCAGGTCGTCATTGCCGGTGACGCCATTCGGCGCATTGGTGAACAGCTGTTGCGCGGCGCGGACCACGGTGGCGGTCTTCCACGGCTGGCCGATCAGCGTATACATCCACGGCGAATGCAGGTCAGGCTCGTTGTTGGGGTTGTAGCGGTACTGGTTGTAGTAGCTGTACGGGCCAACCACCCATTCCTTGCGTGCAGCGGTCAGCGGTGCCTGCAGCAGCGCGTCATAGGCGAAAAACGCATCCAGACGCTTGCCGGCCTGTTCGCGGCCATGCATGGCCTGCAGCATGCCGGGCACGTCCTGCTGCACCAGCCACTGGTACTGCCAGCCGGTGCCTTCATGGAAGCCGTGCTGCGAGCGCGGGCTGTAATGGCCATCGGCAGGCGTATACCACTTGCCGTTCTCGTCGCGCGGACGCGGGAAGCCAGTGAAGCCGGTTTCGGCATCACGCACATCCGCATCCCACACCTTGTGCCAATTGCCGCCGCGAGTGCGCAGCGTCGCTGCATCGTCGGCGTGACCCAAGCCATCGGCCATCTGCGCCAGCGCGCAATCGGCCAATGCGTACTCCAGCGTTGCCGAACCGCCGTGGTGCGGATCAACGTCCATGCCCTTGGACGGGAAGGCACGGTCATAGGCCACATAACCATTGGCGAGATAGCTGGCATTGCCGGAACGGCCAGCCATGCGCGAATTGATCGGCGGCATCTCGAAGGCATTGCGGCGCAGCGCGCCCCAGGCTTCCGACTCGCGGCCCTTCAGCGCGCCAAAGCGCCACAGGTCGACCATGAACGGCGTTACCGGGTCGCCAGTCATCACGTTGGTTTCAAAGTTGGCGTAACCCCAGCGCGGCAACCAACCGCCCTGCTCATTGATGGCGAGCAGGCTGCGGCCGATATCGCGCGCAACTTCCGGGCGGGTCAGTGCCAGCCACTGGTTCTGCGTGCGGTAGGTATCCCACAGCGAAAAATATTCGTAGTAGGTCCAGCCATCGGCACGATGGATGACATCGTCATAACCGCGATAACGACCATCGGCATCACTGCCGGTCATCGGCTGCAACAACGCGTGGTAGAGCGCGGTGTAGAGCACGGTGCGGTCATCGGCGTTCGCACCTTCGACCTTGACGCTGCCCAGCTGCTCGCGCCACTGCGCCTGCGACAGCGCGCGCATGCGATCGAAGCCCAGCAGCTTGCCGCCCTGCATGCCATCGCTGCGCAGATTGTTGCGTGCACCTTCGGCATCCACATGCGAGATCGCGCTGGTGGCGGTGACACTGCGGCCATCAGCCAGATCGAAACTCAGCCACGCACCATTGGGCTTGGCCTCGCCTTCCATGCTGTGGCGCGCACCCGGCAGGCCGCCTTGTTCGCCCCAAGTGCCGTGCGCCTTGAACGGGCGATCAAACTCGATGCGGAACCAGGTGGTGTACTGGTGGCCGCCGCAGAAACTCTTGGTGACCAGCTTGCCTTCCACCGCACGGTCGCCGACCACATCGATAACGCTGCCGATCACCGAATGGCGCTCGTTGGCCTGGGCGACGTTGACCAGCACCTGACCTTCGCTCACGCCCGCACTGAAGGTGTAACGCTCGGCGGCGGCGCGGGTCAACGCGGTGGTTTCCACGTCGATGCCGCGGTAATCGGTCAGGCGAACCTTGTAGTAGCCGGCCTGGCCGACTTCGCCATCGTGGCTGTACGCCGAGGCGTAATTCTTGTGGTCGAAGCGCTTGGGGTCCTTGGTATCGAAGTCACCACCGGGACCGATGCTGCCAGTCACCGGCAACACCGAGACCTGCCCACCCTGCTCCCAGCAGCCGGCGCCGGAGATGAAGGAATGGCCAAAACCGCGGATCTTCTCATCGTCGTAGCGCCAGCCCGAGTAATGGCTGCCGATCGGGCTGACCTGGATCAGGCCGAACGGCGCCGATGCGCCCGGGAAGGTGTTGCCGTCATCCTTGCTGCCGATGAAGGTGTTGACCTCACGCTCAAGCGCGGCCGACGGCGCGGCCTGCAGCAACGGCGCGAAACTCAGCGCCAGCAGGCAGGCGGCCGTTGCCAACGGGCGGCGGCGGGAATGGGCGGTGGATGGCGATCGGCTCATGCATTGGATCCTTGGGTCGGTCGGTACGGCAACGATGTCGGTACGGCAGAAGGTGGCCCGGACAAGCCGGGCCGCTGATGTCCAGCCCATCCGGGAACGGGATGGGGGAGAGATGCCAGGCATCAGCAAAACGGGTTGGCCCCCGCAGCTGCCCCGACAGCCGTCACGACGGCAGCCAGCGGGGCAAAAGCAGCAAACATTGGGCCCTGGAAAACGCTACCCGGCAGTGTTTTCAGTGACTTGCAGCTAGCTGGACCCCGCACTGCGCGGCCCCACCTACATCCCCGGAAGCACCTTGCCGGAAATTTAGATCGATCCAAGTAAAGCATGAGCATTTCGCCCAACGCATTCTGCGGCGCAACATCGGCAGGAAAATCCGCCCTGTAATGCCGAGCCATGCTCGGCAGGGGCTTTCCCGGCAAAGCCCAAAAGCCCTCACCCCAACCCCTCTCCCGTAAAGGGGAGAGGGGCCTGTAGTGCCGAGCCATGCTCGGCAGAGGCCTTACCGGTAAGGCTCCAAAAGCCAACCCCTCCCCCAGCCCTCCCTTGGCCTGCGGCCAAGGGAGGGAGCAGGGCCATATTGCGTAGCAACATGCGTCAAACCTTTGGCTGTGCTAAAAAATGCGCGCCAATCGTTTAGATCGATCCAAATCGACCCCCCCACGATCACCGGCAACGGAACCCTGCTCGAGCGCCAAACAAGTCATTGAGCGAACGCAACAAGGCCCCGGTTTCACCCGTTTTTAGATCGATACAAGTCCAAATCAACGTGACAGTTAGCGATTCAATCCAGGAGAGGGAGAGAAATGAAACAGATCACACGCAAGCACGGCCGCGACACCTTGTCCGCTGCCATTGCCGTCGCCTTGTTCGCTGTGGCCGCCGTTCCCGGCGCTGCATTCGCGCAACAGGCCAACACCACCAGCACCGATGCCACCACGCTCGACAGCGTCAACGTCACCGGTTACCGCTACGCCATCGAAAAAAGCCTTGAGCAGAAGCGCGATGCCAATGCCGTGGTCGAAGTGATCACGGCAGAAGACGTCGGCAAGTTCCCCGACAAGAACGTGGCCGACGCGCTGCAGCGCGTGCCGGGGGTGATCATTACCCGCGACGGCGGCGAAGGTAAGAACGTCAGCGTCCGCGGCCTGGCCTCGGGCCTCACCCTGACCCAGTTGAACGGCAACTACGTCGCCAGCTCGGAAACCAACAACGAAGCCTCACGTTCGTTCAACTACACCTTGCTGCCGTCCAACATGCTGTCGGCCGCAGAACTGTACAAAACCCCGGAAGCACGCCTGGAAGAGGGCGGCATCGGCGGCACGGTGATCCTGCGCACGCGTCGCCCGCTGGACATGGAAGCCAACTCCGGCTTCGCCAGTATCGAAGGCACCTCGTCGGACACCACCAGCGGCATCGACCCGCAGGCATCGGCGATGTACTCCTGGCACAGCGAGGACGAGCGCTTCGGCCTGCTGATCGGCGCAACCCAGCAGAACCGTCGCAGCCGCACCATGACCGCCAGCACCGAGGATTGGCAGTGGTATAGCGACCGCCTCGACGCCAACGGCAATATCAGCCACAACTACGTGTGGGATGAGCCGGGCACCACCCGCGACCCCGCCACCGACGTGCACGGCAATCGTGTGCCAGGGGCAACGCAGTTCTGGGGCCGCTCTGGCATCTACAACCAGAACGGCGGCCACTACTCCGGCTTCTTCATGCCGACATCGGTCAACTTTGCGGTCAAGGACGAGAAGCGCGAGCGCACTGGTAACCAGCTGACCTTCCAGTTCAAGCCGGTCGACAACGTCACCATGACCGCGAACTACTTCCGCTTCGAGCTGGAAGGCAATTACACCCAGAACATGCTGAAGATTCCGGAATGGAACCTGGCCCGTGTCGCTGGTGATGGCAACTGGGAAGAGGGCCGCCTGCTCAACGATTTCACATTTGACCCCAGCGGCACCATCGTAACCGGTGCCGAGTACGAGAAACTGGCAGGCAAGACCTATATCTGCAGCGAAGAAGAGGCCAAGGCAGCTGGCAAGCGGCCTGGCGGCTGGGGCCCGGATGACTGCACTATTCCGACCCCGCAGTTGACCGGCACCTACAGCCGCGAGAAGGCGCTGTCGCAGACTGCCGATCTGAGCGTGGACTGGGATATCAGCCCGCTGTGGAAGGCGTCATTCGCTGGTGGCCGCACCTGGTCCGAAGGCGGCCCGTCGATGAGCTTCCGCATGTCAGCCAAGCCCCGCCGCAAGGTGGATGGTGTGTGGCAGAGCGGCAACCAGTACAGCGCGTGGGACATCACCGGTACGCCGTCGGCAACGTTCTCGCCGGACCTGCAGCAGCAGCTGATGAACGGCATCGCCGAGGTCGACACCGGCTCCACCGACTCATCCTGGACCCAGACCAGCATTGAGCAGAATCACTTCCAGGCTGACTTCAACAAGTTGTTCGAAGCCGGCTGGCTGGATTCCATCCAGTTCGGCACCAAGTACAGCGACAGCAAGGTGCACCGCAATACCGGCAACACCTATTGGGTGTGCCAGGGTGCGGATCCGAGCGACTACAGCAAGCGCTACCAGGCCGGTTGCGATCCCACCGCCGGTGTCGCCCAGCCGGGCTTCTTCCTGTCGCAGCCGATCGGCAACATCGCCGGCGGCTTCAATGCGAATGTATTCCCGGGCATCAACTACCCTGCTTACATCGACTATCTCAACAAGACCTACGGTCCAGCGCAGAACCGCCGTGAGGACGACTTCGTCTACAACGTGGGCGAAAAGGTCTACTCCGGCTACTTCCAGGCCAACTTCCGCACCGAACGCGTGCGCGGCAACGTTGGTGTTCGCGTAGCCCGCACCAAGCAGCACGCCGAATCCAGTGACTCGGTTGAGCGTTTCGTCGACTACTGGGCTGACAACAGCGCTGGCACGCCGATGGCCTGCAATGACCCGGGTGCCGGGGCATATCTCAACTCGGGTCTGGGCTACCAGTGCGAAAACGACCTGATCCGTGTGCCGGATGCATTGGCCCGCGAGAAGTCCTATGAGCTGGCCTCGCTGGACAAGACCTATACCGACATCCTGCCCAGCTTCAACATCGCCTGGGACATCACCAACAACCTGGTGCTGCGCGGTGCCGCGTCCAAGGTCATCGCCCGCCCGAGCTACACCAGCATCGCTTACCCGGGCGGCCTGAGCTATTACAGCGAGGAGTACAGCAACGACCGCCTGGTCACCGGCGGCACCACCAATCCGGGCTGGTATGGCTCAGGCAGCAACAAGAACCTGGAACCGTTTGAAGCCATCCAGTACGACCTGAGCCTGGAGTGGTACTTCCAGCCGGGCGCAGTGGCCGGCGTCGGCCTGTTCCGCAAGGACGTCAAGAACTTCACCGTACCGGTGGTGCGCGACCTGCAGATGAACGTCGCCGGGCAGACGGTAACGGTGCAGAACTACTCTACCGAAGCCAACGGTCAGAACGGTGTATCGCAGGGCGTGGAAGTGTACGGCCAGTACACCTTCGACTTCGGTCTGGGCTTCCAGGCCAACTACACCTATAACGACACCAACCTGGCTTCAGTTGAAATCGACGGTGAGAAGATCGGTGCCTCGCCGCTGGTAGGCAGCGCAAAGAACCAGGGCAACTTCACCGTGTTCTACGAGAACCGCTATTTCCTGGCGCGTGCCTCGTACAACCGTCGCGGCGAAGTAGTTGGTGGCCTGAACAACGGCTTCACCATCTATACCGAACCGTATGATCAGCTGGATCTCAACGCAGCGTTCAACATCCGCGAGGACCTGACCCTGAGTGCTTCAGTACTCAACGCCACCAAGTCCGAGCAACGTGTGCACCTGGGCAGCGACACCAAGGCCCGCCTGCTGTCCAACAGCTATGCAGGTCGCCAGCTGTACATGGGCCTGACCTGGAAGTTCTAAGGCTTGTCTAGCCGTGCTGTCCGCACGGAGGTAGTGAAAAAGCCGCGCTGGTTACAGCGCGGCTTTTTCTTTGCGCGCGAGGGGCGAATGGAGGTCGCCTTCCCAACATCAACTCAAGTCAGTGCCGTCATAACCCCTTTCCGGTACGCCGGCCGCTGCTGCAGCCGCACGTACCACGCTGCCAGATGCGGTAGCTCCGGCCGTTGGATGGGCATCTCAAACCAGGCGTAGATAAAGGAACCCAGCGGAATATCGCCCATCGCAAAACGCTCGCCGGACAACCAAGGTTGCTTTTCCAAAGCCGCATCGACCAGCGTCAACAGTTCCCCACAACGCAACAACGCTGCGGCAATACGCGCCTCATCACGATCCGCAGGAGCAGTACGCAACACACCCCAGAACAGGTCACGGAAAGCCACCGCGAAACTCGAGGTAGTCCAATCCATCCATTGTTCGCTGCGTGCACGCTCAACCGGATCGGACGGATACAACACGTCCAATGCATAACGTGCCGACAGGTAACGCACGATGGCATTGGACTCCCACACCGGCAGGCCGTGATCCTCGATCACCGGCACCAGCCCGTTGGGATTCATCGCGCGGTACTCGGCCGTCTGCGTACCACCAAACGCACCGCCGACTTCGATCGACTCATACGGCAAGCCGATCTCCTCGGCACACCACAGCACCTTGCGCACATTGCTGGAATTGCGCCGGCCCCAGATCTTCAACATTCGCCCACTCCTTTCAGATCAATTCTCATCGCGCGCTCCCTTGCGTGGCAACGCGCGTACCGCCGATGCCTTGCCCGCGCGCTTTACCTCGAACAGGCCGGTGGCATCAATCAGTTCGCTCAACTTCCGATAGCCATAGTTGCGCGAGTCGAACGACGCGCGGTTGGCGATCTGATTGCCCACCGCACTCAGCAAGGCCCAACCCTGCTCATCCGCCACTGCATCCACTGCACCGCGCAATAGATTGAGCAGGCGCGTGTCACCACGCAGCTCATTGGTGCTGCGCGGTTTGATCGGAGCCGCAGCTGGCTCCGCCGAATCCGTAGCAGCTACGGCGGCAGGCGCGTTGCTGGCAACCACCGGCTCGACCACATCCGCTGGCTCGTTGCCCAGCGCTTCCAGATAGATGAACTTCGAGCAGGCGTTGACGAAAGCCAGCGGTGTCTTCTGCTCACCGAAGCCATATACCTTCAAACCATCGGTGAGGATGCGCATCACCAGCGGGGTGAAGTCGGCATCACTGGAGACAATCGCAAAGCCGTCCAGGTTGCGCGCATACAGCAGGTCCATCGCGTCCACCACCATCGCCATGTCCGAGGCATTCTTGCCCTTGGAATAGGCGAACTGCTGGATCGGCCGGATCGCGAACTCATGCAGCACGCTTTCCCACCCCTTCAAGCGTGGGTTCTTCCAGTCGCCGTAGGCACGGCGCACATTGGCCACGCCGAATGCGGCCACTTCGACGAGGATCTCATCGATCTTCGATGACGGTGCGTTGTCGGCGTCGATCAACAACGCGATACGCTTTTCGGGCTCAGACACGGGCTGACTCCATGGCGGCAAGCTGACCGCCAGTATCGGTCATCGCTGTTTCAAAGCACATCAATGCGATGATGTGCGCTGACAACCCGCCCCCACGGCCGGTTCACCGGCCACACCGGAGTACGTCATGCCGCAACACCCGCACCTTGTTGTCATCGGCGGAGGTTTCGCCGGCCTCTGGACCAGCCGAGCGCTGGCCGATGCCCCCTTGCGCATCACCCTGGTCGATCGTCGCAACCACCATCTGTTCCAGCCGCTGCTGTACCAGGTGGCCACCGCCGGCCTGTCCTCACCGGATATCGCTGCGCCGTTGCGGCATATCCTCGGCAGGCAGCGCAATATCGAGGTGCGGTTGGGTGAAGTGGTCTTCATCGACAAACATGCCAAGCAGGTGCAGCTCGGCGATGGCAGCCGGATCAGCTATGACCTGCTGCTGGTCGCCAGCGGTGCTACCCATGCCTATTTCGGCCACGACGAATGGGCCGCCGATGCGCCCGGCCTGAAGACGCTGGACGACGCGCTTTACCTGCGCCGCAAGCTGCTGCTGGCGTTCGAACGCGCCGAAGCCGAACCCGATCCGGCCAAGCGCGCCGCATGGCTGAGTTTCGCCATCGTCGGCGGTGGCCCCACCGGCGTGGAGCTGGCCGGCACGCTGGCCGAGATCGCCCGCCACACGTTGAAGAACGAGTTCCGCCATATCAATCCTGCCGACGCCAAGGTGCGGCTGGTTGAAGCCGGGCCGCGGGTGCTCTCGACCTTCCCGGAAGTGCTGTCGCTGAAGGCGCGCCGCCAGCTGGAGAAGCTGGGCGTGGAAG
Organism: Stenotrophomonas sp. STEN083; assembly: GCF_056759195.1. Lineage (NCBI taxonomy): Bacteria > Pseudomonadati > Pseudomonadota > Gammaproteobacteria > Lysobacterales > Lysobacteraceae > Stenotrophomonas > Stenotrophomonas sp. STEN083. The sequence goes on from NZ_JBRRCU010000043.1 coordinate 24,503, forward strand.
TGTTGACCGGCACCGCCGTCAGCCATATCGACGGACAGGGCTTCCAGCTCGGTGACACCCATGTGCCGGCGCGTACCGTGGTGTGGGCCGCCGGTGTCGCCGCCTCACCGCTGGCGCGCACCCTGGACGTGCCTCTGGACCGCGCCGGCCGCGTGCAGGTCGAACCGGACCTGACGATTCCCGGCCACCCGGAGATCTTCGCCGGTGGCGATCTGGTCGCACTGATGCAGGCTAACGGCCGGCCGGTGCCGGGCGTGGCACCTGCCGCCAAGCAGATGGGCAAGTATGTGGCGCAGGTGATCCGCGCGCGCCTGGACGGCAGGCCAGCGCCGCCGCCATTCCGCTACAACGACCAGGGCAATCTCGCCACCATCGGCCGCATGGCGGCGATCGTGCATGTCGGCAAGCTGCAGCTGTCCGGGCTGCTGGCCTGGTGGTTCTGGCTGGCCGCGCACGTGTTCTTCCTGATCGGCTTCCGCAACCGACTGGTGGTGCTGCTCAACTGGGCGGTGGCGTACTGGAGCTACCAGCGCAGCGCGCGCATCATCCTCGGCGATGCCGACGAGGGTGATGGCAAGGAACCAGCAGGCTGATCGCAGCCGCGCCAGCGGCAATCAGCTGTTGCCGTTGGCGAACTGCTCGAACACTTCGCGCCCGGTGAGTTTGGGTGTCTCGTTGGCCAGATCGTAGTACGACGGCTTCTCGTCGATGAAAATCTGGCTGGCCAGTTCGAACTCGCGATCCTGGAACAGCCCGGCCGGCACGAAGTACTCGCCGTCCGGCACGAGCCGGTAATACAGGTGCGTGCCGCACTGTGAGCAGAAGCCGCGTTCGGCCCAGTCGGAGGATCGATAGGTCTTCAACGCGCTACCGATGACCTGCACCTGGTCATCGCAATGCACCGCGAACAGCGGCCCACCCGACCAGCGCCGGCACATGCTGCAATGGCAGAGGCCGATTTCCGAATGCTCATTGGCGATCACTTCGATCGCCCCACACAGGCACTGTCCTTTCATCATCGGGTCCGTCTGCAAGAGGAAAGCAGAATCTACACGGGAAAGCTTTCCTGCCGGTGATGAGAATCGTCCCGTAGTGCCGAGCCATGCTCGGCAGAGGCCTTACCAGCGACGGTTGGTCCGTGCATGAAGCCCCTGCCGAGCATGGCTCGGTACTACAAAAAAAGGCCCGGGTTTCCCCGGGCCTTCGTTCACTGCTGCTGTCTTGCTCAGGCGGCGAACAGTGCCTTCATCTTCTTCAGCGCATTGGCTTCGATCTGGCGGATGCGTTCGGCAGACACGCCGTACTCGTCTGCCAGTTCCTGCAGCGTCACCTTGCTGTCAGCGTCCAGCCAACGACGGGCGATGATGTCGCGCGAACGCTGGTCAAGCTTGGACAGGCCTTCGCGCAGCAGGCTCAGCTGGTTGTCTTCGCTGTCCTCGCGCTCATAGGCCTGCGACGGATCTTCATCGCGTGCGACCAGGTACGCAGCCGGCGACGGCGGCGCATGATCGTCATCTTCATCCGACGGCGCATCGAAACCGATGTCACGGCCGGACAGACGCGATTCCATCTCCATCACTTCACGCTCGGAGACGTTCAGATCCTTGGCGACGGCGCTGACCTCGGCGGCGTTCATCCAGCCCAGGCGGGTCTTGGACTTGCGCAGGTTGAAGAACAGCTTACGCTGCGCCTTGGTCGTGGCGACTTTGACGATGCGCCAGTTCTTGAGGATGAACTCGTGCATCTCGGCACGGATCCAATGCACAGCGAAGGACACCAGGCGCACGCCCATGTCCGGGTCGAAGCGCTTGACCGCCTTCATCAGGCCGATGTTGCCTTCCTGGATCAGGTCGCCCAGCTGCAGGCCGTAGCCGTTGTAGCCGCGGGCCACGTGCACGACGAAGCGCAGGTGCGAATGCACTAGCTCACGTGCAGCGTTCAGATCCTGCTCGTCGCGGAAGCGACGCGACAGTTCCTGTTCCTCATCGACCGACAGCACCGGGATCTGGTGCACGGCACCGATGTAGGCGTCCAGCGAACCGAGCGCACTGGGGATCGGGAGATTGTTTGCCACAAGGGCAGTAGAGGTGTTCAGGTTCATAGGACCTCATCTTAGCAGTCGAACTATTGGACTGCTCAGTACAGAAAAAGTTCCAGCGTTCTGTTTTTGTTCGCAAACTCGAGGTCAAACCTGAATAGGCGACAGCAACGACGGCATTCCCAACTCCTGCAAGGTAGCAAAGCCAAGGCCACCGCGATATGACAAGCAAGCAGGCGATTCAGCCGCCAGCCGCCTGCGTGGCTGGCCACCTGTGATGACCAGCCATCGCCTGCGCTACAGCGCTTACTTGCCGCCTCTGGGAACGGCCTCCACCTGCGGGCGGGTCAACCCGTTTTCGCGCCACCATGCCTGCTCAGCATCCAGCAGCGGCGCCTGCTGACCATAGCTCAGGCGTAAGCCGAAGCTGTTGGCGAACACGTCACTGGCCTGCTCGCGACGGAATTGCAGGGCCATCGTCCAACCGCTGCTGAAGCCGAACTCCACGCCACCACCAAACGCCAAGGTGTTGTCGTTGTAACTACGCACCCCAAGCAGGTAATCGTTCTCGCTGGGTGCCACCACATAGTTCAGCGCGGCATCGCCGCTGCTGCGCAGCGCCTGCCGCCATTCCAGCATCCACGACGGGCGCACCGACGCGCGCGCGGTGCGGAACGCGTAACGCCCTTCCACACCGAGCGCAGCGGTGCTGCTGTCCAACGTCTGCCGGCGGTATTGCAGGTCGTAATCGCCCAGCCCATGCTCACGATAGGCCTGCAAGGTGGTACGGCTGGCGTCCAGCCGGCCATAGCCGGTAAGCATGCCCACCTCGCCCTGATGGTCGTAGCCCAGGCTTAACGAGGCGTAGTGTTGCTTGCCTTCGCGTGAGGCCCTCGCTGACGCACCAACATCATTGCTGCGCCGCCGGATATCGAAATCCAGCTGGCCCCAGCCCACCAAGCCATCGACGAACCAGGCACGGTCCTGCCAGTTGCCGTACATCGCCAACGAGCGCTGGCGCGAATCCATGCCCGACCCGACGGAGTTGAAGTCGGTTTCGTTCCAGCCAAAGCCGCCAGCAAGACCCAAGGCCGCATGCTCGCCGAAACGGCGGTCCATGCCCACGCTGACGCCATCGGTGCGGAATTTGGCACCTTCCGCATTGGCGCGCGCATCGCGTTCGCCCCATTGGATGGCGCCTGCGCTCCAAAAACCCCAACCCGCCGGCAGCTTCGGCGACGGCGCGCCCAGCTGCCCCGCATTCAACGACAAGCCCTGTTGCCCGGCAGCACCTTGCAGGTTTACAGACATCGCGTGCGAAGAAGCACTGCCGCCGTGACGCAACTGACTCAACCGCGAACGGATGTTGTCCTGCTGGGCCTGCACGAAGCGCAGGCTGGCATCCACCTGAGCCTGTACGCCGGCCGTAACGCCCGGATCGTGGCTGGGATCAGGACGTTCATCCACGATCAGCTGCAGGCTTACGCTTGCCTCAATGAAGTCCGCTGACGCAGCCTGGGTTGCCGTCAAGGTTGCCGTGCCCGCGCCCACCAGTGTCACGGTACGACCGTCGATACGTGCGACATTGGTATCACTGCTTTGGAAGCTGAAGCCACCCGGGCCGTCGCTATCGGGGTCCGGAAGGTCGAAAGCGGCTTCCCCACGGCGCTTGCGCAGATCAGCCAGCCACGACAATACCGGTGAGGCCTTGCCAATCACCGCCTGCAGATTTACTTGCGGTGCCGGGCTGTAGCTGGCATTGCCCGTCTGGTCGGCAGTAAGCGCACAGCTGCCGGCGGCAACCATCGTCACCGTCGAGCCCGCCACCGTACACACAGCCGGCGTGGTCGAGGCAAACAGCACCGCCTCACCCGAAGCGCCACCGTTGGCACTCACAGCAAACGTGCCGCCAGCTGAGAACACCGGGTTGGCTGGAGTGGCCGTGAAGCCGGTGATCGCCTGCGTGGCCGCACCAATCGTGACGCTCAAGGTTTCCTGTGGGGCAGCGCTGTAGCTGGCACTACCCGCCTGGTTGGCGGTAAGCGCACAGCTGCCCGCGGCAACCATCGTCACCGTGGAACCTGCGACCGTACACACGGCTGGCGTGGTCGAAGCAAACAGCACCGCCTCACCCGAGGCGCCACCGTTGGCACTCACAGTAAACGTGCCACCGGCCGAGAACACCGGTGCGGCCGGATTGGCAACAAACCCGGTGATCGCCTGCGTGGCAGCGCCAATCGTGACGTTCAAGCGCTCCTGCGGGGCAGCGTTGTAATTGCTATTGCCGGCCTGATTCGCCGTCAGCTCACAGGTCCCGGCGCTGACCATCGTCACCGTCGAGCCCGCCACCGTACAGACGGCTGGCGTGGTCGAAGCAAACAGCACCGCCTCACCCGAAGCGCCACCGTTGGCACTCACAGTAAACGTGCCGCCGGCCGAGAACACCGGGTTGGCTGGAGTGGCAACAAACCCGGTGATCGCCTGCGTGGCCGCACCAATCGTGACGCTCAAGGTTTCCTGTGGGGCAGCGCTGTAGCTGGCATTACCTGCCTGGTCGGCAGTAAGTGCACAGCTGCCGGCGCTGACCATCGTCACCGTGGAGCCAGCCACCGTACACACAGCCGGCGTGGTCGAGGCAAACAGCACCGCCTCACCCGAAGCACCGCCGTTGGCCGACACGGCAAACGCGCCGCCAGCCGAGAACACCGGTGCGGCCGGATTGGCAACAAACCCGGTGATCGATTGCGTGGCAACGCCAATCGTGACGCTCAAGTTTTCCTGTGGGGCCGCGTTGTAGTTGGCATTACCTGCCTGGTCGGCAGTAAGCGCACAGCTGCCGGCGGCAACCATCGTCACCGTGGAACCTGCGACCGTGCACACAGCCGGCGTGGTCGAGGCAAACAGCACCGACTCACCCGAGGCGCCACCGTTCGCACTCACAGCAAACGTGCCGCCCGCCGAAAACACCGGTGCCGACGGATTGGCCGTGAAACCGGTGATCGCCTGCGTGGCCGCACCAATCGTGACGTTCAAGCGCTCCTGCGGGGCAGCGTTGTAATTGCTATTGCCGGCCTGATTCGCCGCCAGCTCACAGGTCCCGGCGCTGACCATCGTCACCGTCGAGCCCGCCACCGTACAGACGGCTGGCGTGGTCGAAGCAAACAGCACCGCCTCGCCCGAAGCACCGCCGTTGGCCGACACGGCAAACGTGCCGCCAGCTGAGAACACCGGGTTGGCTGGAGTGGCAACAAACCCGGTGATCGCCTGCGTGGCAGCGCCAATCGTGACGCTCAAGGTTTCCTGCGGGGCCGCGCTGTAGTTGCCGTTGCCCGCCTGATTCGCCGTCAGCTCACAGGTGCCTGCACTGACCATCGTCACCGTCGAGCCCACCACCGTACAAACAGCCGGTGTGGTGGAAGCAAACAGCACCGCCTCACCCGAGGCGCCACCGTTCGCACTCACAGCAAACGTGCCGCCGGCCAAGAACACCGGTGCCGACGGATTGGCAACAAACCCGGTGATCGATTGCGAAGCCAGGCCAATCGACACACTCAGAACTTCTTGCGGCGCGGCGATGTAGTTGCCGTTGCCGGCCTGATTCGCCGTCAGCTCACAGGTGCCGGCACCAACCATCGTCACCGTGGAACCAGCCACCGTACACACAGCCGGCGTGGTCGAGCCAAACAGCACCGCCTCACCCGAGGCACCGCCGCTCGCACTCACAGCAAACGTGCCGCCCGCCGAAAACACCGGTGCCGACGGATTGGCCGTGAAACCGGTGATCGCCTGCGTGCCAGCGCCAATTGTGACGCTCAAGGTTTCCTGCGGCGCCGCGTTGTAGCTGGCATTGCCTGCCTGGTCGGCAGTCAGTGCGCAGCTGCCCGCAGCAACCATCGTCACCGTCGAGCCCGCGACCGTACACACGGTCGGCGTGGTCGAAGCAAACAGCACCGCCTCACCCGAAGCACCGCCGTTTGCCGACACGGCAAACGTGCCGCCAGCCGAGAACACTGGGTTGGCCGGAGAGGCCGTGAAACCGGTGATCGCCTGCGTGGCCGCACCAATCGTGACGCTCAGGGGCTCCTGCGGCGCCGCGTTGTAGCTGGCATTGCCTGCCTGGTCGGCGGTCAACGCACAGGTACCTGCGCCAAGCATCGTCACCGTCGAACCGGCGACCGTACACACGGCCGGCGTGGTGGAGGCAAACAGCACCGCCTCACCCGAGGCACCGCCGGTTGCCGACACGGCAAACGTGCCGCCGGCCGAGAACACCGGGCTGGCCGGGGTGGCCGTGAAAGCGGTGATCGCCTGCGTCATCAATCCCACCAACACAGCGCTGGTGGCACCCACATTATTAAGGGTCTGGCTGGCAGCGTTGCCCGCCTCATCCGTCAGGCTGCCGCCATTGAGGCCCAATGCACCCACGGCAATACCGTCGTCGTCGCGATCACCGCTGGCCACGGTATAGCTGAAAAACAACGACTGCGTACCGCTGCCCCCAACATAGTTGGCGTATACCGTGCTGCCGCCTACCATCAGGGCCAGCCGCGGGGTGCCGGTTACGACTATCACTTCGTTGAAAGTGACCAAAAAAGCCAACGTGCTTCCGGCTGGATAACGGCCGGCCGCAGGCACACTCACCGACGCGACCTCCGGTGAAGCCGTATCCACGGTGTAGACCTCGCCCGCGGTAAAACCGCCTGTGATGGCATTGCCCAACGCCCCCTGGATACCGGTACCACTGGGTTTGAGGTCCAGCCGCAGGGTGCCGTTGCCGGAGACGTTGCCCACCGCCACCGTATAGAAGTCGCCGGAGCCCACTGCCCACAGCACCAAGCCGCTGGCGGTGCCGGTTGGCGTCACATTGAAATCGGTTGAATCCACCCCGTTAACCACCTCGGAGAAGGTCACACTGAAGGACAGGCTGCTGGCATTGGTTGATGAGCCGCCATCACGGGTGATGGACCACACGGTGAGCGGCGGCGACACCGTCAGCGAATAACCCTCGGTCCTCGAGAACGGCGCGCCACTGCCGGTGCTCGAATCCTTCACTTCCACGTCAAAGTTGAAGGTGCCGTGCGCCGTTGGCATGCCAGAAAGCACACCGGTGGAGCTGAGCACCAACCCATTCGGCGGTGTTCCAACAAGCGCATAGCGGTACGGCGCGGCACCACCACTGGCGCTGAAAGTCTGGCTGTAACTCGTACCCACCACGGCGGCCGGCAGGGTGGCTGGGCTTACCATGATGGTGGGCGGCAATACCGTCACCGTCACCCTGGCCGGTGCGGAGGTGCCTGCGACGTTGGTAATGGTATAGGTGAAGCTGTCCGACCCCGCATACCCCGCTACCGGCGTGTAGATAAGGGAGTTACCGTTGGCTGCGGCGGTGCCGTGGCTGGCCGCCTCGACCACCGCCACGCTGGTGACATGGTTGCTGAGATCGACCGGAATGGGGACGACGCCACTGTTGTAATGAACATTCGACACAGCAATGTTGGCGGCGTTCGGCGGGCTGACATAGGTAAACTGGTCCGCCGCACTGGTAGCGCTGATACCCCCTGCGGTCGTCACCGTGATATCCACCGTGCCGGCACTGCTGGTCGGCGAGGTGGCGGTGATGGAAGTAGCGCTGTTGACGTTAAAGCTGACGGCCCTCGTGGCGCCAAACTTCACCGCAGTGGCACCGCTGAAATTGGCACCGGTGAGGGTGACGGACGTACCTCCGGCGGCAGGGCCGCTGGCAGGTGAAATGCTGGTGATCGCAGGCGCAGGAACAGGATCGTCATTTAGAATTGTGCCCACACCCTGCACGTCAACCGTTGTGGCACCGGACACATAGCTCAGGTTGACGAAAAAGGTTTCATCGGATTCGTAGGTGGTATCGCCATTTACCTTCACGGAAATGGTCGCGGTGGAGCTACCCGCTGGAATAGTCATCGTGCCTGAAGCGGCGACGTAGTCGGTGCCCGCTGTTGCGGAGCCATCGGCAGTGGCGTAATTGAAGCGTACGCCGCCTGCGCCGGCGGGCTGGTTCAGGCTCACGGTGAAGGTAAAGCCGGTCTGACCTGCATTGCCTTCGTTCAAGCTCACATCATTTATCGACAGCGTGGCCTGGTTGGCATTGACGATGGTGCCGGTAGCCGAACTCGGGCTGCCGACGGTGTAACCAGTGCCGGCGGCCACGCTGACGATGACGGTTTCATCCGCCTCCGCATCGGTATCAGCGATTGGGGTCAAGGTGAGGGTCGTGCTGGTGGCATTTGCTGGAATCGTTACCGTAGGTGCAAGTCCTGCGTAATCGATGCCCGCCGTTGCGGTGCCGCTGGCGCCAAGCATGACCGTCAACGCACCGGGCCAAGCCGCACTGCGGGTCACGGTGTAGACCAGACTACCGCCGCTGTCTTCAGCAACCGAGGTTGGTGCAACGCTGATGTTTACCGCCGGCGGCAACGGAATGACTGAGTTGCTGGAACCGGTCTGCATACTGCTATTGGTGCCATTCATCGCCTGCACGGTGAACGCGTACGACCTGCCCGGGATGAGCCCGGGCACTTCGATGGGGCTGTTTTGTCCGGAGGCGGTCACGGAAAAATCCGTGGACGTAACGAAATAGGTAACCGGCGAACCACCGTCGGAACTGGAGGGGCTGAAGCTGACCCTAGCCGACGCCACACCGGCGATGGCCAACGGGGTGCCGGGCGTTGATGGCGCCAACGCTGAGCTGATCCTGCTCAGCGAGGACTGCACGGCACCGCTTCTCCACGCATAAAGCCCATCTGCATTTCTGCGCAACATCTGGTACTGCAGTGCAACCAGCACGCTGCCCAAGGCCATGTCATCAGCAGTAGTGAGGTAGGTTGCCGTGCAGGCTCTGCTACCGGTACCGGTGACACTGCCGCAGGTACTGTTGGCAAGTACAGGCGTGCCGTTGTTGAAAGTGACACCTTCAATCGGCGTGCTGGGACTGTCGACCTGGAAACTGAAGGTCAACGTTTGCCCCGCCGCACTGAAGCTGTTGGGACTGACCGAGGTCAGGCTGACCGTTTGTGCCAGCGCCGGAGTCGCCACCACACTGATGCACAGCAGCACCAGCAGCACAGCCATCGAACGCGCGCGGCCTTGCACTGCATTTACGGACCAGCGTTGACCCACGCACGGCGTGAGGGCGCGAACGCGCCCAGCGAATTCCTTGAACATGTTGTCCCCTGCTGTGCTCAAGCGGTGTGCCATGCACCTGCATGGCATCTACACGGCATTTAAGCCCAAGTGCGTAAGAGCACAGGCGCGGCAAGGCGGATCAACCAGGGGCAAGCCCCACTCTCCACCAATCGTGTCAACCGATCAGCGCGACGCGCTACGGCAGCGCCCAATGGATCGGGGTTTGCCCGCGCCGTTGCAGGTAGTCATTGGTCTGCGAGAAATGACGGCAGCCCAGGAAACCCCGGTGCGCCGACAACGGCGAGGGATGCGGCGCCTTGAGCACGCGGTGGCGGCGGGTATCGATCACCTTGCCCTTCTTCTGGGCGTAGGCGCCCCACAGCAGGAACACCAGGCCTTCGCGCTCGCGGTTGAGCACGTCGACCACGTGATCGGTGAAGCCCTCCCAGCCGCGGCCCTGATGCGCACCGGCCTTGCCCTCTTCCACCGTCAGTACGGCGTTGAGCAGCAGCACGCCCTGTTGCGCCCACGGCAGCAGGCAGCCGTGGTCCGGACGCGGGATGGCCAGGTCGGCTTCAAGCTCCTTGTAAATGTTGAGCAGAGACGGCGGCACCGGCACGCCGGGCATCACCGAAAAACTCAAACCATGCGCTTGTCCGTAGCCGTGGTACGGGTCCTGGCCCAGCACCACTACCTTTACCTGCTCGAACGGAGTGGCGTTGAAAGCAGCAAAGATTTCCGGCCCGGGCGGGAACACATGGGCGCCGGCCGCCTTGCGCTTGCGCAGGAAGGCAGACAGTTCACGCATCTCCGGACGCAGCAGCCAATCGCCAATGCGCGCCTTCCAACTGGGCTCAAGCTGGATCTGTGCGCCGTCTTCGCTCACAGCACCACCGCCGGCTGCGCCATGCGCGCCAGCCGCAGCTGGAACAGCACCTTGGTCACCAGCAGACGTTCTTCAATGGGTTTCTGCACCAGATCATTGGCACCGGATTGCAGCAGCGCCGACTGGTTGTGCGGGTTGCCGTCGCCAGTCATCACCAGCACCGGCAGGCGTCGCTTGCCATAGGCGAAGTCCACGCGGATGCGTTCGACCACATCGCGGCCGCTGAGCTCGCCCTTGAGGGTCACGTCGGTCAGCACCAGATCCACCTGGCGCGTGGTGCGGCCCAGTGACTCGGCGGTGAGCAACGAGAACGCATCCTCGGCGGTCAGCACGTGCACGACGTGCAGGTCATGGCGTTCGAGCATGCGCTTGGTGGCTTCGGCCACCACACGGCTGTCTTCGACGTACAGCACGGTGGCATTGGCCACCGGCTCGGGCTGCACATAGCCACGGATGAAAGTCGCCAAGGCCTCATGGCCGAGCGCCTTGTCGAAATAATCGGTGACGTATTCGGTGAAGCGGCGCTGTTCCAGATGCTGCTGGGCATCGCCGGAGACCACGATCACCGGCACATAAGCCTGGCCTGCGGTTTCGCGCACGCCACGTGCCAGTGCCAGGCCATCACCATCAGGCAGCGCCAACGAGGTGGTGACCAGATGCACTGGACCAGCGGCCAGCGCTTCGCGCGCCTCGGCAATGCTGGCGCAGCCCACCACCTCGACATCCGGCAGTTCGCGCTTGAGCACGTCACTGATCAGGCGCCGTACCAGTTTGGATCCATCGACCACCATTACCCGCGGCGCGTCGCTGATCAGATGCTTGAGCTCGTGCGTGGACATGCGGGCCTCAGGTTTCAGTCGGGCGAGTCTGCCTGAGGAAGTGACCGGTCACCAGCCATGCCCCCAACCAACCCAGAATTGTGGTGCCTACCAGCACCATGCCCGAATGCAGCAAATCCAGGCCTTGCAACATGAAGGGACTGCCGTAGCTTTGCGACAGATTGGCCAGTGGCGCGCGCAGGGCCAGCCCGCACACACCGATCAAGCCCAAGGCGAGCGCACCGGCACCGAGCCCGTACCACGCACCCAGATAGACAAACGGGCGACGGATGAAGCCGTCGCTGGCACCCAGCAACTGCAGCACGCCGATTTCCTCGCGCCTTGCCTGGATATCCAGGCGCACCGTGTTGCCAACCACCAACGCTGCGCCCAATCCCAGCAGCACCGACAACACCTGCACCAGGCGCGCGCCGAAGTTCAGCCAGCCATCCAGCCGCTGCCGCCAGAGCGCGTCGTGCTGGACCAGATCGGCCTGCGGCATGGTTTCCAGCGATTTGGCCAAGGCGGCATCCGCGCCGTCAGCCGGGGTCACGATCAGCAGCGTGGGCAGCGGGTTTTCACCCAGCGCATCGATGGCTTCGCCCAGACCTGCGTTCTGACGCAGCTCGGCCAGGCCTTCGTCTGGCGTGCGCAGCTGCACCTGCGCCACATCGGCACGGGCGCGCAGGGTCTTGGCCAATTCCTGCGCAGCGGCGCCATCGACGTCGGTCTTCAGGAACAGGTTGATATCGCGCGACTGCTGCACGCTGCCGGAGAAATGCTTGAGGTTGTCCAAACCGATCGACAGCCCCAACGGTAGCGCCAGCGCCAGCGCCATCACCGCCACCGTCAGCGCGGTAGCCCACGGGCGGCGCAACGCGCGGCCAAGGCTGAAAACCACGCTGTGCAGATGGTGGTTGATCCAGGTGGCCAGCCGCGACGGCGCTGCCGTGCTGGTGTTCGTAGCGGGCTTCTCGCTGCTGTTGCTGCTAGTCATTCGGCCAGGTCCTGCGGCGAGATGTCATCGACCAGACGGCCGTGGTCGAGGATCAACACGCGCTTGCGCATCTGCTTGAGCAGGGCAAGGTCATGGCTGACCACCAGCACGCTGGTACCGCGCGCTGGCAGTTCGGCGAACAAGGTCATGATTTCCGCCGCCAGGGTCGGATCGAGGTTGCCGGTGGGTTCGTCGGCCACCAGCAGTTTGGGCTCGGCAACAATTGCACGGGCAATGCCGACACGCTGTTGTTCGCCGGCCGACAGTTCGCTGGGCAGTGCCTTCTCGCGGTGGCCAAGGCCCATCCGCTCCAGCACCGAGCGCACCCGTTTGCCGGTATCGGCACGGCGGTCGCCGCGCAGGATCAGCGGCAGGGCGACGTTCTCGCCGATGCTGCGGTCGACCAGCAGGCGATGGTCCTGGTAGACCGCGCCGACTTCGCGCCGATGCAGGGCAACCTTGCCGCCGCGCACCTTGAGCAGATTGCGCTCGCCGAAGATGACCGCGCCACGGCTGGGCCGCTCGCTGAGATGGATCAGCTTGAGCAAGGTGCTCTTGCCGGCACCGGAGTGCCCAGTGACGAACAGCATCTCGCCGGCCGCCACTTCAAAGCTGACATCCAGCAGCGCCTGATGGCCACCGGCATATTGTTTGCTGACATTGTCAAAACGCAGGACGCTCATCGTGCTGATTATGCAGGAGCGCGGGCAGACTGCGGGGATGCAGGTCACGTGATGTGTGTTCCGCGTAGTGCCGAGCCATGCTCGGCATAGGGCTCTACCCGCCATCATGCTTGTAGGAGCGGCGTCAGCCGCGAAGCCGGGATTGCATCAACCGGCAAAAAGCTTACCCCTCCCCGGCCCTCCCCTTTGCTGCGCAAAAGGGAGGGAGCTGTAGTGGGGGGCGAGCCGCGGGGGGGCGGGGGTGAGGTGGGTTCGCTTGGAGAGGCCCCGAGGCCCGCAACCGATGTTGGGGGGGGGGGGGGGGGCGGGGGCGGGGGCGGG
>NZ_JBRRCU010000044.1:0-36128 GCF_056759195.1 Stenotrophomonas sp. STEN083
GGGGTGTGGTCGTTTCCTTCTCAGCCCGTGCAGGGCCTCCGCCGTTCCCTGCCCCCGACGCCCCCGGGCCCCCCCGCCCCCCCCACTACAGGTGAAGCCTTTGCCGACGCGCTTTTCAGCGCTGCTTGCGGCTGTTCCAGCTGGCCAGGAATACCGCGGTGGCCGAGGCCACGTTCAAGCTTTCCACTGCGCCGCTACCGGGAATGGACAAGCGCAGGTCACAGCTCTGTGCGAAGTCACGGTCCATGCCTTCGCTCTCAGCACCCATCACATACACCATGCGATCCGGCAGCTCGGTGGTAAATACGTTGTCGCCATCGGCAACCAAGGTCGCAGCCAGGCCGAAACCAGCGTCACGCAGCTGCGCAACGGCCTGCGGCAAGGCAGGCAGGCGCACCAGCGGCACCGACTCTGCGCCGCCTTCCGCAACGCGCGCAGCGGCGCCGGACAGCGCCAGCGTCGAGTCCGCCGGCAGCAGGATCGCCGCAACACCAAAGTGCGCAGCCGAGCGCAGGATCGCGCCGAAGTTGTGCGGGTTGCCCACGCCATCCAGCCACAGGGCCAGCGCCGGACCGTCCTTCAACGATGCCAACCAGGTCGCCAACGGCAGTGGCTCCTGCTTCTGCACGTCGGCCACCAGGCCTTCGTGGTGGGTGGTGGCGGCCAGCTTGTTGAGGTCGCCATCGCCAACCACGCGGTAACCCACGCGGTTAGCCACGCACCACTTCAGCAGCGGCTGCAGCCGCGGGATCATGTCCTCGGCCAGATACAGCTTGCGCAACGCCTGCGGGCGTTTGGCAAACATCGCCTGCACGGCGTTGACGCCGTACAGACGCATCTCATCACCACCGCGTACCGGGACACCGTCGCCTTCACGTGCGGCCGAGGGTGCAGCCGGAATCGCGCGGGGTGGCCGCGAGGAAGGGCGACGGTTGTTCCAGGGGTTACTCACAGCGGTTCCTTTGAATTACTTCTTATTGCGCCAGAAATCGGCATTTTTGATGCCCAGTGCATCGGGGTCGAAGACCGGGTCCAAGCCCAGCTTCTTCTGCCGCTCATAGTCGGACAGTGCAAGCATGGCAGGCTTTTGCAGGATCAGGATGGCGATGACGTTCAGCCAGGCCATCAAGCCGACGCCGATATCACCCAGCGCCCAGGCCATTTTCGCATTGTGGTAGGCGCCAAACACCACCATGCCCATGATGCCGAGACGCAGCACCAAGGTCGCCGCCGGATGGGTGCGGTTGCTGCCGGCCAGATAGGTCAGGTTGGTTTCGGCCATGTAGTAATAGGCCATGATCGTGGTGAAGGCGAAGAAGAACAGCGCCAGCGCCACGAAACCCGCGCCCCAACCCGGCAATACCGACTCCACCGCGGCCTGGGTGAACAGCGCACCTTCGGAGGGCTGTACGCCGGGCACGCCGGTAATGATGGCTTCCAGCTTGGTCACGCCGCCTTCGGTGACTTCACGGAACACGTTGTACATGCCGGTGGACAGCACAAGGAACGCGGTCGAGGTGCAGACCAGCATGGTGTCGAAGTAGATGGCGAAAGCCTGCACATAGCCCTGCTTGGCCGGGTGCGAAACCTCGGCAGCAGCAGCGGCGTGTGGGCCAGTACCCTGGCCAGCCTCGTTGGCATAGATGCCACGCTTCACGCCCCAGGCGATGGCCTGACCGATGATGCCGCCAAAGGCCGCATGTGCGCCAAAGGCGCTGGAGAAGATGTCCGAGAACATCGCCGGCACCTTGCTGGCGTTGAGCATCATCACCACGACCGCCATCAGGATGAAGCCCAGTGCCATGAACGGCACGATCACTTCGGCGAAGCTGGCAATGCGCTTTACGCCACCGAAAATGATGATACCGAGCAGCACCGCGACGCTCAGGCCGATCCACAATTTCATGCTGGCGGCACCGCCGACCGATGCGCAGGCATTGGCGCCGGTGCACAGTACGTTGACCGCGCTGTCGGCGATTGCATTGGCCTGTACGCCCGGCAGCAGGAAGCCTGCGGCGATCACGGTGGCCACGGCGAACACGGCCGCATACCACTTCAGGCCCATCGCTTTTTCAATGTAGTAAGCCGGGCCACCGCGGTAGCGGCCTTCGGCATCCTTGGTCTTGTAGATCTGCGCCAGCGTCGATTCCACGTAGGACGTGGAAGCGCCAAGGAAGCCCATCACCCACATCCAGAAGATCGCACCCGGCCCGCCGTAGGCAATGGCGGTGGCCACACCGGCGATGTTGCCGATACCCATGCGGCCAGCCATCGACATGGCCAATGCCTGGAACGAGGACACGCCGGCCTCGGATTTCTCGCCGCGCACCGTCAGGCGGCACATTTCAGCGAAACCGCGGATCTGCATGAAGCGGGTGCGCAGGCTGAACCAGAGGCCCGCCCCCAGACACATGAAGATGAGCGCATTACTCCAGATGATGCCGTTTACGTATTCGACGATGGATTCCACGTAATTCCCCGGAAAGCTGAAAGGTAGCCAAAGCCCGGAATTCCGGGGCTGGCCGATTTTTCCACGATTGGGCCCGGTTGTGCAGGCTCCTACGTGGATTGCAGCCAAGTCCTGATAAGGGCGAAGCAGCGCATGTCATGCAACTGCCCATCCTTGAACACCGACTGGCGCTCGGTGCCCTCCTCCACGAATCCGTTCTTCAACAGCACCCGCGCCGAGGCGGGATTGCCGGCCATCACCTGCGCGGACAACCGCGCCAGCTCCAGGCTGTCCATCACCCAAGGCACATAGGCAGCGACGACCGTGGTCATGATGCCCTGCCCCCAATGACGCCGGCCCAGCCAATAGCCCAACGACGCTGAATGGCGACGCTCGGCCTTACCTTGGGTGACCCCGATGCCGCCGCAGGCCTGGCCATCAATGACCAGCGCGAACACCTGCCCCCGCAGGTCCAGCACCTGTCCACCCAGAAACGCCTCGCCATCGGCGCGGGTATACGGATAGGGAAAGCGCGTGCTCAGCCCTCGCGATACCTCAACATCATTGGCATGCTCGAGCAGCGCGTCCAGATCCCCTGCTTGCCAGGGGCGCAACTGGACGCGACCGCCGAGCAGCGGCTCACGCATGGCCGCCAACCGCAGGTGTCTCACGCTCGAGTTTTTCCAGCGCGTTGGCCACGGTTTCCGGCGACTTGGTATACGGCGCCAGCAAGGCATAGAACGCAGGCACCACGAACAGCGACAGGAAGGTGGACACGCTGACACCGAAGATCACCACGATGCCGATGGTGGCGCGGCTGGCCGAACCCGGGCCACCGGCAACCACCAACGGAACCGCACCAACCACCGTAGCGATCGAGGTCATCAGGATCGGCCGCAGGCGCACCATCGACGACTCGACGATGGCCTTGTGCACTGTGCGGCCCTCATCGCGCAGCTGGTTGGCGAACTCGACGATCAGGATGCCGTTCTTCGCTGCCAAACCCACCAGCATGACGATGCCGATCTGACTGAACAGGTTGAGCGTGCCGCCGCTGAGATACAGGCCAACAAACGCGCCGAGCACGCCCAAGGGCACGGTCAGCATGATCACCAGCGGATGGATGAAGCTCTCGAACTGCGCGGCCAGCACCAGGTAGACCACCAGCAAGGCCATGGCGAAGGTCAGCAGCACCGCGCTGCCGGCACTTTGGTACTCGCGCGACTCGCCCTTCCAGTCGATCTGCGCATATTCCGGCAGTTCTTCGGCGGCGACCTGTTTGGCCCAGGCGATGGTCTCGCCCAGGGTGTGACCGGGTGCGACGTTGGCGCTGATGGTGATCGAGCGCAGGCGATTGAAGCGGTTGAGGCTGCCGGCTTCGGCCACTTCACTGAGCGTGACCAGGTTGGACAGCGGCACCAGTTCACCCGAGCGTGCGCGCACCTGGATCGCCGACAGGTCGGCCGGCGAGGCCCGGCCTTCGCGACCGGCCTGCACCAGCACGTCGTATTCCTCGCCGTTGTCGACGAAGGTGGTGACGCGGCGCGAGCCCATCATGGTTTCCAGCGCGCGGCCGATGTCGGTGACCGAGATGCCCAGGTCGGCCGCACGCTGCCGGTCGATGTTGACCCGCATCTGCGGCCGGGTTTCCTTGTAGTCCGAATCGGCGCCGACCAGACCGGGGTAGTCGGCCATGCGCTCCAGCAGGCGATCACGCCACTGCGCGATTTCCGCATACTCCGGGCCACCCAGCACGATCTGGAACGGCTGGCCCATGCTGCGCACCAGACCACCACCGACCATGGTGCGCACGCGCACGCCACTGAGGTCGTTCAACTCTTTCTGCAGATCATTGGCCACATCCACCGTGGCTTCGCTGCGGTTGCGCCACGGCTGCAGGAACACGCTCATGCGACCGGTATGCATTTCCTCGCTGTTGCCCCAACCGCCGGGTACGCGCGGATTGGCGCGGACGATTGGCTCATCCGGGCCGACGAAACGCGAGACGATCTTCTCGACCTGCTGCACCTGTTCGACGGTGTAGTCATAGCCAGCGCCTTCCGGGCCATCGATCATGATCTGGAACGAGCCACGGTCTTCGGCCGGCGCGAGTTCCGAGGGAATCAGCTTGAACAGGCCCCAGCTTGCGCCGAGCGCAGCCAACATCACCAAGCCGAAGATCCAGCTGCGCTGCACATGGCGATCCAGCACCCGCCCGTACGCTGCCGACAAACGCTCCAGCTGACGGTTGATGAAACCATGCAGACGGCTGACCTTCTGCTCGCTGTGCGGCTTGAGCAGCTTGGACGCCATCATCGGCGTCAGCGTCAGTGCGACGAAGGCCGACAAGGCCACCGCTGCCGCCAGCGCAACCGCCAGCTCACGGAACAGGCGGCCGGTATTGCCTTCGAGGAAGCCGACCGGCAGGAATACCGCCACCAAAACAGCAGTCGTCGCGATCACCGCGAAGGCCACCTGCGCGGTACCGCGTTTGGCGGCCACCAACGGTGGCTCGCCCAGGTCGATGCGCCGTTGCACATTCTCGACCACGACGATGGCGTCATCCACCACCAGGCCGATACACAGCACCAGCGCCAGCAGGGTGAACAGGTTGATCGAGAAGCCGAAGGCGAACAGCGCGATGAAGGCGGCGACCAGACACACCGGCACCGTCACCGCCGGAATCACTGCCGCGCGCAGGCTGCCGAGGAACAGCCAGATCACGATCAGCACCAGGATCATCGCTTCAACCAGCGTCGCGTAAACGCGCTCCACCGCTGCTTCGATGAAGGTGGTGTTGTCGAAGGCGACGAAAATCTGCGTGCCCTTGGGCAGGGTCTGACCGATGCGGTCGGCTTCGGCGCGGGTATCGCGCGCCACGTCCAGCGCATTGGCAGTGGAGGTCTTGACGATGCCCAGGCCGATGCCTGGCTCGCCGTTGCTGCGGAAATAGGCGCGACGCTCGGACGAGGCCAGTTCAACCTTGGCCACGTCGCCCAAGCGCACGACGTAACCGTCATTGCCCTTGCCCAGCGGGATGCTGGCGAAGTCGGCCGGAGCCACGTAGCTGCGCTCCACGCGCAGGGTGAAATCGCGGTCGGCCGATTCGATGCGGCCTGCCGGCAACTCCACGTTCTCGTTGCGCAGCGCGGTTTCCACTTCGTTGACGGTCATGCCGCGCGCAGCCAACTGATCACGGTCCAGCCACACCCGCATCGCATAGCGCTGGCGGCCACCGATGCGGACCTGCGCTACGCCGTCGATGCTGGAGAACCGGTCCACGACATAGCGGTCGGCATAGTCGCTGAGTTCCAGCGTATCCATCACCGAGGACGACATGTTGAACCAGATGATCGGGTCGGCGTCGCTCTCGACCTTGGCGATCTCCGGCGGCCGCGCCTCTTCCGGCATGCGGTCGGCAACACGGCTGACCGCATCACGCACGTCATTGGCCGCGGCTTCGATGTCGCGGTTGGCGTTGAACTCGATGCTGACCGAGGCACGGCCATTGGTGCTGCGTGCGTTGATGGTATCAATGCCTTCGATACCGGCCAGCGCGTCCTCCAGCACCTGGGTGACGCGGCTTTCGATCACCGCCGCCGAGGCGCCGGTGTAATCCACCGACACCGAGACGATGGGCGGATCAATCGCCGGCAGCTCGCGCAGGGTCAGTCGGGTGAACGACATGATGCCCAGCACCAGCAGCAACAGGCTCATCACCACGGCCAGTACCGGCCGCTTGATCGAAAGATCGGACAGCTTCATCCGGCGGTCGCCATCTTGGTCGGTACGGTAACGTCTGCCGGTTTCGGCGGTGTGGCCGTGTCGGCGGCCTTGGCCGGCTTGTCATCCTGGATACGGATACCCGGGCGTAGCTTGCCGGTGCCATCGACCACGATGCGATCACCCGCCTTCAGCCCTTCGACGATTTCCACCACACCGGCACGGCGGGTGCCAGCCTTGATGTCGGCGCGCTCAACGCTTTCATCCTGCTTGACCCGGAACACGTAAGAGTCACGCCCCACCTGCACTACTGCGATTTCCGGGATCACCAGCGCATCGCGTTCAGGCCGATACAGACGCACGTCCAGCAGCATGCCTGGGCGCAGCGCATGGTCTGCGTTGTCGAAATCAGCGCGCACGGTGATCGCGCGGCTACCCGGGTCGACGCGTGCGTCGATGGTGCTGACCGTGCCTTCAAACGTCCGGCCCGGGTAGGCGATGCTGCTGCCACTGACCTTGTCGCCGTTCTGCAGCGAGGACAGTTGCGCTTCGGGCACCTGGAAATCGACGTGCATGCGCGAGATGTCGTCCAGCGTGGCGATCGCGGTAGTCGGGGTGACCAGTGAACCCGGACTGACCTGACGGATACCCAGTACGCCAGCGAATGGCGCGCGCACGCTACGGTCACCGATATCGGCGCGCATCTGCTGCACGCGGGCTTCGGCGGCGTCACGGATCGATTGCTGTGTATCCAGGGTCGAATGCGCTACCAGCTGCTGGGCTGCCAGTTCACGCTGGCGCTTGTAGAGCCGGTCGGCCTCGGCGAAGGTCGCCTGGGCCTGGGCGAGCGCGGCCTGCTGGGCCTGGCCGCGCAGCGTCACCAAGGGCGCGCCTGTGGCCACCTGCTGGCCGCTTTCGAAATGCACCTTGTCGATGATCTCGCTGACCTTGGCGGTGACGATGATGGATTCGCGCGCCTTGGCAGTGCCGTTGGCCTGCAGCGTGTCGCTCCACGGGGCGGTTTCAACGACCTGTGTGGTGACCAGCACCGCGCCGGCGGCTTGCCGTGGCGCCTCGGCGTTCTTGCGGTTGCATCCGGCCAACGCCAGCGCCAAGACAGTGCCACCCGCAACGGTGGCGGCAAATCGCCCGAACATACGCAGTCCCATCTGATACACGATCAAGCAGTCTAGCGGTGCCAGATGACGGCCGGATGTGCCGTTAGGGGGGGAATGCACTTATTGTGGGATTGCGGCTCGTTTGACGGAGCGGCGGTAGTGCCGAGCCATGCTCGGCAGGGGCCTGCACACGTGATGCCAAGAGCTTACCCCTCCCCAACCCTCCCCTTTGCTGCGCAAAAGGGAGGGGGTAGAAGCTGCAACTGCGGAAGAATCCGGGCACCGACGGGGCGGTGGCTTCGCGGCTTACGCCGCTCCCACAACCAACAACCCAAAACCACAACTCCCGGCAAATCAGCGCAGCGCCTGCAACACTTGCTCCACCATCACCGGCACGCTATCGGTATCAGCCCGCAGGTGCAGTTCCGGGGCCTCAGGCGCTTCATACGGCGAATCGATGCCGGTGAAGTTGGGGATCTGCCCGGCGCGGGCCTTGCGGTACAGGCCCTTCACATCCCGCGTTTCGGCCACTGCCAGCGGCACATCGACGAATACCTCGATGAACTCGCCATCCTCGAAACGCTCGCGTGCCATCTGCCGTTCCGCTCGGAATGGCGAGATGAAGCTGACCAGCACCACCAGCCCGGCATCGGCCATCAGCCGGGCTACCTCGGCAACGCGGCGGATGTTCTCCACGCGGTCCTCGTCGGTAAAGCCCAGATCGCGATTCAGGCCATGACGGACGTTGTCACCGTCCAGAAGGAAGGTATGCACGCCCTGCGCATGCAGGCGCTTCTCGACCTGGTTGGCGACGGTGGACTTGCCCGCGCCCGACAAACCGGTGAACCACAGCACCTTGGGCTGCTGGCCCTTGATCCGCGCCCGCGCGGCCTTGTCCACATCCAGATGCTGCCAATGCACGTTGCCAGCGCGACGCAAGGCGAAATCCAGGGTGCCGGCGGCGACGGTGGCATTGGTCTGGCGGTCGATCAGGATGAAGCCGCCCAATGCGCGGTTCTGTGCATACGGGGCGAAGGCCACCGGTTCGTCCAGCGACAGATTGCAGTAGCCAACTTCATTCAGCTCCAGACGCTTGGCCGCCAGCCGCTCCTGCGTATTCACGTCAACGCGGTGTTTGATCTCACTGATGTTGGCGGCAACGGTGCGGCTGCCGATCTGCAGCCAGTACGGGCGGCCTGGCAGCAGCGCCGCATCGTCCATCCACAGCACGTGCGCGGCGAACTGGTCGGCCACTTCCGGCGGATCACCCGCTGCGGCGATCACATCTCCGCGACTGACATCGACTTCATCGTCCAGGGTCAGCGTCACCGCCTGCCCGGTCGCGGCGACCGCCAGCGGACCATCCGGCCCCAGCACCTGCTTGACCGTGGAACGGCGTGCCGACGGCAGCACCACCACTTCGTCACCCACCCGCACCTGACCGGCGGCAATGGTGCCGGCAAAGCCACGGAAGTCCTGGTTGGGTCGATTGACCCATTGCACCGGCAGACGCAGCCCGCTGGCGGCGTCATGCGCGCTCAGTTCGACCGTATCCAGGTGCTCGATCAGGCTGGGACCGCCATACCAGGGCATCGCCGACGAACGCGTGGACAGGTTCTGCCCTTCCAGCGCCGACAACGGAATCGCCTGCACATTGGCAATGCCCAACTGCGCCGCAAGCGCCTGGTAGTCGGCGACGATGCGTTCAAACACGGACTGGTCGTAATCGACCAGATCCATCTTGTTCACCGCCAACACCACCTGGCCGATGCCCAGCAGCGAGATGATGTAGCTGTGTCTATGGGTCTGGGTAAGCAGACCTTTGCGCGCATCCACCAGCACCACCGCAACATCGGCAGTCGAGGCACCAGTAGCCATGTTGCGGGTGTACTGCTCATGCCCGGGGCAATCGGCAACGATGTACTTGCGGCGATCGGTATCGAAGTAGCGGTAGGCCACGTCGATGGTGATGCCCTGCTCGCGCTCGGCGGCCAGACCATCGAGCAGCAATGCGTAATCGATGCGCTCTCCCTGGGTGCCATGACGACGACTGTCTGCTTCCAGCGCGGACAGCTGGTCGTCGAACAGCCGCTTGCTCTCGTACAGCAGGCGACCGATCAGCGTGCTCTTGCCGTCGTCGACGCTGCCGCAGGTGATGAAGCGCAGCAACGGCTTGGTTTCGTGGGTCTTCAGGTAGGCGGCGATGTCGGAAGAAGAAGTGGTCATGGCGCGCATCAGAAATACCCCTCCAACTTCTTCTTCTCCATCGATGCAGACTGGTCATGGTCGATCAGCCGGCCCTGACGCTCGGAACTGGTCGATACCAGCATTTCGGCGATGATCTTCTCCAGGGTGTCGGCTTCGGATTCAATCGCACCGGTCAGCGGATAGCAGCCCAGCGTGCGGAAACGCACCTTGCGCAGCTGTGGCACTTCGCCCGGATGCAGCGGCAGGCGCTCGTCATCGACCATGATCAGGCTGCCGTCGCGCTCGACGACGGGCCGTTCAGCGGCGAGGTAGAGCGGCACCACCGGGATCTTCTCGCGGTAGATGTAGAGCCAGATATCCAGCTCGGTCCAGTTCGACAGCGGGAACACGCGCACGCTCTCGCCCTGGTGGATGCGGGCGTTGTAAAGATTCCACAGCTCCGGGCGCTGGTTCTTCGGGTCCCAGCGGTGGCGGTCATTGCGGAACGAGAACACCCGCTCCTTGGCCCGCGACTTCTCTTCGTCGCGACGCGCGCCACCGATGGCGGCATCGAACTTCCACTTGTCCAAGGCCTGCTTCAAACCTTGGGTCTTCATCACGTCGGTATGCACACTGGGGCCATGGCTGACCGGGCCGATGTCGCGGGCGATGCCATCCGGGTTGATATGCACCCGTAGCTCGGTACCGGTCTCGGCCACGCGGCGGTCGCGGAAGGCGATCATCTCGCCAAACTTCCAGCGCGTATCCACATGCAGCAACGGGATCGGCGGCACGCCCGGCGCGAACGCCTTCAGCAGCAGGTGTAGCAATACCGAGCTGTCCTTGCCCACCGAGTACATCAGCACCGGGTTGTCAAAGGCGGCGGCGACTTCACGCAGGATATGGATGCTCTCCGCTTCCAGGCGGTCGAGGTGTGACAGGGGTGCAGTGGCGGTCATTGCGTGCCGAAATAAGGAGGCGGGGCCCGAGGGCAAGAGTAGCAGCGAAGCCGGACGGGACTCCGGACAGTCCGCCGAGTGTGGAGGGGACACTGCGCCGATTGAAATAAACGCAGGGCATGAAGCGATAACCGCTGCTCCTTTCCCCTGATGGCGCGCTGTACCTAGCATCGGTCATCCCTACCTAGACCGGAATGGAAATGACCGCCGCCGCCACCGTGCCACCCAGCCCCTTGCCCGAAGACCGCAGGGTCCTGCTGTCGCAACTGGTAGCCGGTCTGGATGGCAACAGCCTGTGGTGGCTGTCCGGGTTTGCCGCCGGGTTGGCGCAGGGTACCTCTCCCACTGCCCTTACCGTCATCTCCGGCGGCCAAGCCGCACAGCCAGCGCAGACCCGGCTGACCGTGGTTTATGGCAGCCAGACCGGCAACGCCCGCCGCGCCGCCGAGCAACTGGCCGCCGAGGCCGAAGCAGCCGGTCTGCCGGTGCGGGTAGTCCGCGCCGATGCCTACGCTACCCGTGAGCTGGCCAACGAGCGCCTGCTCTATATCGTCATCAGCACCCAGGGCGAAGGCGACCCGCCGGACGACGCCATCGGCCTGGTCGAATTCATTGCCGGCAAGCGTGCGCCCAAGCTGCCGGAGCTGAAGTACGCCGTGCTGGGTCTTGGCGACTCCAGCTATGTGGAATTCTGCGGCATCGCCCGCAAGCTCGACAGCCGTCTGGCCGAGCTGGGCGCCACTCGCCTGCAGGAAGTGGGCGAAGCCGACCTGGACATCGACAGCGTGGTCACGCCGTGGCGCAGCCAGGCACTGATCAATGCCCGCAGCGTGATCGGCGAAACCGTCGCCGCTACGCCCAGCAATGTCACTCCCCTGCGCCATGCCGGCGCGTGGACCGCCCTGCACCCGTTCAGTGCCGAACTGCTGTCGCGCCAGGTCATCAGCGGCCGCGACTTCAAGGGCCCGGCCTATGCCAAGTACGGCAACGCGGCCAAGTCGGTGCATCATCTTGAGCTGTCACTGGAAGGCAGCGGCCTGCATTACGAACCCGGTGATGCGTTGGGGATCGTGCACCGCAACCCGACCGAGCTGGTCGAAGCGGTACTGGATGTCACCGGCCTTGATGGCACGCTGCAGATCGAACACGACGGCCACAGTCGGCCGCTGGCGCAATGGCTGGGCGAGCACCGCGAGCTGACCCGTATCTCGCGCCCACTGCTGACGTCAGTGGCCGAGCGTAGCGCGCATCCGGAACTTGCGCGCCTGCTCGACCCGGCACAGAAGAGCGAACTGGCCTCCGTATTTGAAGACCATCAACTGGTCGACGTGCTGCGCCGCTGGCCAGCCGAGTGGAACGCCGATGCCCTGCTCGGCACCCTGCGCCCCGCCGCTCAGCGCCTGTACTCCATCGCCTCCAGCCGCAAGCGGGTCGGTGAAGAAGTACATCTGACCGTCGACGAACTGCGCTACCACGCCCATGGCAGCGAGCACTTAGGCGCCGCCAGCGGCTTCCTGAGCGTACTGGAAGAAGGCGCGCAACTGCCGGTCTACATCGAAGCCAATGAACGCTTCCGGGTACCGGCCGACAGCAGCCGCGACATCATCATGATTGGCCCCGGCACCGGCGTGGCGCCATTCCGCGGCTTTGTGCAGGAACGCGCCGAGATCGGAGCAACCGGTCGCAACTGGCTGTTCTTCGGCGCACGCCACTTCAATACCGACTTCCTGTACCAGACCGAATGGCAGGACGCGCTGCGCCGCAAGGAACTGGATCGTCTTGACCTTGCTTTCTCAAGGGACCAAGCCGACAAGATTTACGTGCAGCAGCGCCTGCGTACCCGCGGCAAGGATTTGTACGACTGGCTGCAGAACGGCGCGCACCTGTATGTGTGCGGCGCCATCGCCATGGGCAAGGACGTGCATGCAGCACTGCTGGATGTATTGCGCGAACACGGCGGGCTTGATGAAGACGATGCCCGCGACTATCTGACTCGACTGCACACGGAGGGGCGCTATGGGCGGGATGTGTATTGAGGCTTGAATGCTGCGATCTGATCCAGCACCGGCTTCGCGGCTTACGCCGCTCCTACAATCTCTGATTCCAGATAGCGAAAAGAATGAGCACCCACTCCGTTGAGAACATCAAGGCCGACAGCAACCGCTTGCGCGGCTCCCTGCTGGAAAGCCTGGCCGACCCTGTCACTGGCGCATTGCGCGAAGACGACCAGACCCTGATCAAGTACCACGGCAGCTACCAGCAGGACGACCGCGACGTGCGCGATGAGCGCCGCCGGCAGAAGCTTGAGCCCGCCTACCAGTTCATGATCCGCACCCGCACCCCGGGCGGCGTGATCAGCCCGGAGCAGTGGCTGAAGCTGGACAGCATCGCCACCCGCTACGGCAACCATTCGCTGCGCATCACCACCCGCCAGGCCTTCCAGTTCCATGGCGTGATCAAGCGCGAGCTGAAGGCAACCATGCAGGCGATCAACGCCGCGCTGATCGACACCTTGGCCGCCTGCGGTGACGTCAATCGCAACGTACTGGTTGCCGCCAACCCGCTGCTGTCCAGCGCACACGCAACCCTGTACGCGGACGCTGCGCGCACCTCCGAGCACCTGCTGCCCAATACCCGCGCCTATTACGAAATCTGGCTGGACGAAGAATGCGTGGCCGGCAGCGGCGCCGAGGAAGAACCGATCTATGGCGCACGCTACCTGCCGCGCAAGTTCAAGATTGGTTTCGCATTGCCGCCGCTCAACGATGTGGACGTCTATGCCAACGATCTGGGCTTCATCGGCGTGCTCGATGAAGCCGGTGAGCTGCTCGGCTATGACGTGACCATCGGTGGCGGCATGGGTGCTACCCACGGCGATGCCGAAACCTATCCGCGCATTGCAAACAGCGTTGGCTTCATTCCGCGCGACGCACTGCTCGATGTCGCCACCGCAACCGTCACCACCCAGCGTGATCTTGGCAACCGCGAGCTGCGCAAGCGCGCCCGCTTCAAGTACACCATCGACGACCATGGCCTGGATACTGTTGTGGCCGAGATCGAGCGCCGCGCTGGCATCAGTTTCGCGCCGTCGCGTGCTGCCGCATTCGAACATAGCGGCGACCGCTACGGTTGGGTGGAAGGCGACGACGGTCGCTGGCATCTGACCTTGTCGCTGCAGGCCGGGCGCATCGCCGATGTGGCCGGCGCCCCGCACCTTACCGCCCTGCGCGAAATCGCCCGCTTCGTTGAAGGCGAGTTCCGCATGACCGGCAACCAGAACCTGGTCATCGCCGGCGTGCCCGCTGCACAACGTGCGCAGATTGACGCCATCGTGCAAAGCGCGGGCCTGGACATCGGCAACCGCGCCGCGACCGCGCTGGCACGCGCCGCCATGGCCTGCGTCGCTCTGCCCACCTGCGGTTTGGCCATGGCCGAAGCCGAACGCTACCTGCCCGAATTCAGCGCCAAGCTGCAGCCGCTGCTGGAACAGCATCAGCTGGCCGACGCACCGATCCTGCTGCGCATTTCCGGCTGCCCGAACGGTTGCTCGCGCCCTTACCTGGGCGAGATCGCCCTCGTCGGCAAGGCACCTGGCCGCTACAACCTGATGCTCGGCGCCGACCATCGTGGCCAGCGCTTGAACACGCTGTACCGCGAGAACATCACCGAGCCGGAAATCCTCGATGCATTGGCGCCACTGTTCGCCCGCTACTCCGGCGAGCGCGACGGCAACGAAGGCTTCGGTGATTTCCTGCACCGGGCCGGCATCGTCACCCTTCCTCCCTACCCCACTCACCGCCAGATATCCGTGGAACTGCAAGCATGAGCGCCCTGCCCAAAACCTCTCACAACCCGTCGGTAACCCTGCCTGACGACCTGGGCCCGCTCAATACCCTGCTCGATTCGATGGACGCGCAGCAGCGCGTGGAATGGGCACTGCAGAACGCCCCCGGCGCGCATGTGCTGTCGTCAAGTTTCGGCGCGCAGTCGGCGGTAACCCTGCATCTGCTCAGCAGCCAGCGACCGGACATTCCGGTGATCCTGATCGACACCGGCTATCTGTTCCCCGAGACCTACCGCTTCGCCGACGAGCTGACCGACCGGCTCAAGCTCAACCTCAAGGTCTACCGCCCGCAGGTGAGCCGCGCCTGGATGGAAGCGCGCCATGGCCGCCTGTGGGAACAGGGCGTGGTCGGCATCGAGCAGTACAACAACCTGCGCAAGGTCGAGCCTATGAAGCGCGCCCTCGACGACCTGCAGGTAGGCACGTGGTTCACCGGTCTGCGCCGCAGCCAGTCGGCAAGTCGCGCCAATACGCCGGTGCTGCAGCGCCGTGGTGAGCGCTTCAAGGTCAACCCGATCGCAGATTGGAGCGACCGCGACGTGTGGAAATATCTGCAGGAGCACAAGCTGCCCTATCACCCGCTGTGGGAGCAGGGTTATGTCTCCATCGGTGACTACCACACCACCCGCCGCTGGGAAGCCGGCATGCGCGAAGAAGACACCCGCTTCTTCGGCCTGAAGCGCGAGTGCGGCCTGCACGAAGAAATTTGAGCCGCGATACCGCCTTTTGTAGGAGCGGCGTGAGTCGCGAAGCGATTGCTCTATCAGGTCATGCGTGCAATTCGACCTAGATCGTCTGCTTCGCGGCTTACACCGCTCCTACAAAAGCAGTATCGACGCCCGCCTCACTGAGGCGGGCGCCGTCGTTTCAATACCGGTAATCCAACTTCAACCAGAACGAACGCCCCGGCTCATTGATACGCACCGGATCTGCCGGA
The DNA here is from genome assembly GCF_056759195.1 of Stenotrophomonas sp. STEN083. Taxonomy (NCBI): domain Bacteria; kingdom Pseudomonadati; phylum Pseudomonadota; class Gammaproteobacteria; order Lysobacterales; family Lysobacteraceae; genus Stenotrophomonas; species Stenotrophomonas sp. STEN083. The sequence goes on from NZ_JBRRCU010000044.1 coordinate 15,218, forward strand.
AAGCCAAAATCCGCGCTGCCGGCCAGATTCAGATGCTCGGCGTAGGCGCGATCAAACAGATTGTCCACACCCACACTGGCGCGCAGCCCGTCATTGATCCGATAGGCGCCATTGAGCGACAAGGTCGCAAAGCCCGCACTCGGGCCCAGGTCCCGCGCCACCACATTGCCCTCGTCCTGTGCCACTCGGTTCTGCCGGCTGACCGCACGCAACAATGCCCCCACCGACCACCGCGCCTGTTCGTACGATGCAGAGAAGCGCCCTTCCAACGGAGGAATCTGTGGCAACGGTCGGTTCTCGCTGCGGTTCTCACCCCAGGCATAGGCCAGCGCGCTGCCCAGCTTCCATGCCTGCGTCGGCCGCCACTCCAAGCCCGCTTCCGCGCCGGCGATACGTGCATCCACATTGTTGGCGTGGGTGCTGCTACCCATCATGCCGCCGCTGCGGTACTGGAACAGGATGTAGTCCTGCAGACGACCGGCATACGCCGACACCCAGGCATCGAGCTTTTCGCTACGGAACTGCAAGCCCAGGTCCAACTGTGTGGTCTGTTCCGGCTTCACGCCCGAGAACGCATTCTTGCTGCCGGCAGGCCCGGCATTGGCCGAGAACAACTCCCAGTAATCCGGCATGCGCTCGCTGTGGCCGATGCCTGCATACCAGGTCCAGGCCTGGCCATGATCGCGCTCATAGCGCAAGAAGCCGCTGCCGAGATCCTCCCGACGCTGTTGACCTGCAGTTGGATTTGGCATGCTCATCATGCCGGTGGTCGCGCGTCGATCCTTGACCGTTGCCTTGTCCAGACGCAGGCCGCTGATCCAACGCTGTGGCGTGCCTTCGCCCAAGGTGAGCTCGGTGAAAACGCCCTGGCTGCTGAAATCTGCATCACGCTTCCACGGCGTCTGCTGCCAGGTATTGCGTCCCATGCCATTGCGGCTGCGATGGCGGCTGTCCTGCGCATCGATGCCGGCGACGACGGCCACCTGCTGCCAGCGCCATTCGCTGCTGATACGGCCGCCGCTGGTGCGCCGCTCAACATTCGAAGCCATCGGCATCGGCATACTGCTGGCTGGGTTCGGCGTGCGCAGCGTGTAGTTATCCATCAGGTGATCCGCGTTGTTGTAGTACAGATTGGCCTGCAGCTTGTCCCAGGCGCCGGGCAGGTTGTCGCGCTCGAAACGCAGGCCGTAGCTGTCGCGCTTGAACGCGGCACCATCCATGCCACGACCGGCGTAGCGGGCAATCGCATCACCTGTGCCAGCGGTGAGCTCCACCACGGTGTCGGCATCCGGTGTCCAACCGATGGCTGCATCGGCGTTCCACTTACGCCAGCGCGACGGCACCACGTCGCCATTGCCATCACGGTAATCATCGGACTCGGAGCGGTTGCCGTTGACCCGTACGTAGCCGGGACTGCTACCAAACGTTGCGTCCAGCATCTGGTCATTGCGGTTGTTGGAACCGCCAAGGGCGCTGGCCTTCAATTCCATGCCCGGGTTATCAAAACGCGGCGTTTCACGCTCGAAGCGCACCGTACCTGCAGAGGCGCCAGCCCCCCAGCGCACGCTCTGCGGGCCTTTGATGACGGTCAAACGGTCATAGGTTTCCGGTGCGATATACGACAACGGATTGTCCATCCGCGACGGGCAGGCACCGATCAGATTGCCGTCATTGCTGAGAATGTTCAGGCGTGAGCCGGACATGCCGCGCAGCACCGGGTCGGCGTTGGTGCCGCCGTTACGGATAGCCGAGAAACCCGGCACGGTTTTCAGATAGTCGGCGCCATCGCTGGCCGGCACCGGCTGCCGCGGCAGGCGCGGATCGGTGACCCATTGCAGCGGCGAAGATGGCGCAACAGCAGTGACCACCAAGGTGTCCAGGGTCCGGGTCAGATCACGCTCGACAGCGTGGGCGAGAGACGGAAACAGCGCCATGCAGACGCAGACAGACAGGCATGCCGGAGCACCCGGCATGCGGGAAAGGGATTTCATGCAATTCTCCAATACGACACGACCACGCGTTGCTCAACAGCAGCGCGCGGCAAACAGGAAAGGTGGCGTTATCTGGAGAGTGCGGGCGGCCCGCGTGGCGGATGTGCGGGCCAGCGCAGGCTGACGAGGCGAAGCGTTTTGCGGGGAGATTGTGGCGCCGGCCGATACAGCAAGGGCGCCAGTATCAGAATCACCGCCAACCATGGCAGCAGGCGCGAGGCCATGGTGCAGTAGTCGCAGGCTTCGCCATGGGCGGCGTGCGGATCGGCTGGCGGCGAAGCTGGCTTCACCTCTGTTGCGGCATGCGGCATGTGCTGCATGTCGTGATGACCGGCGTGCGCATCGGCAGGCGTCGGCATCGCTACTTCATGCGCGGCATGTTCCATTGCGCTCATCGGCAACTGCTGGGACTGCAGCCAACGGCTGACCACTGGCGCCACCGCCATCAATAAAGCAGCGGCAAAGGCCAGCAGAAGTACAAAGGATTGGAAACGAACCGAACGCATGACCCGCACATTTTATCGGCACGACAAATGCCGGAGTTGCCGCGCAAGGTGCGACCGTTTGCCGCACACCCCATTCACACCGGTAGTCCGTAGTGCCGAGCCATGCTCGGCATAGGCTTTCCCATCAATGCCTCACCCCGACGGCTGTTGTAGGAGCGGCGTAAGCCGCGAAGCTGGCTTCAATGAGATGGTCGAATCATCTGCAACCCGATGGACCAACGGCTTCGCGGCTTACGCCGCTCCTACACTATCCGGCCCGTCTACGAGGACGGCCTCTGCCGAGCGTGGCTCGGCACTAAGGGTAGTCTGCTTTGCTTAGACCGTAATCGTCTGCGTCAACGATTCCCAGGTCGGCGGTACCGGCCAATCGGCCTGCTGGTTGCCGTCCAACACCCGGCGCAGATCACGCTTGTCGATCTGCGGTGCAAGCACGTGCACCAACTCCAAGGCGTAGTCGCGCAGCACGCGGTCGCGCGGCAGCACCGCCCAGGCGATGCACTCGGGAATCGATGCCGGTGCCGGCCAAGCGCGCAGGTCGGTGTCGTTGGCGCTTACCGCCATTTCCGCGAGCAGGCCGACGCCCAAACCGGTGCGCACATAGGTCTTGATCAGGTCCGCGTCCAACGCGGTCAGGGTCAGGTCCGGCTCCAGATCGAGTGCGGCAAACGCGCGTCGCAGCGAGGAACTGGTGCGGGTGGAAGATTCATAGCTGATCAATGGATGGCTGGCCAATGCAGCCATGTCCGGCGTCACTCCAGCGCGATCCAGCGGGTGGCCCTTGGGCACCAGCACCAACCTGCGCCAGCGATACAAGGGCACCGCGATACCGGTACTTGGTTCGCCGCCTGCAGTACTGATGATGGCGATATCCGCATCGCCTTGGCTCAGCAGATCCAGCGCATCACTTTCAGCAGCCTGTTGCAGATGCACGCTGACCTGCGGGTAGGCCAGTTTGATACGTGCAACTGCTGGCGGAAGCACGAAGCGTGCCTGCGTGTGGGTCGTGGTCAGGATCAGCTGGCCGTGGCTTTCGCGGCGCTGGTTGGCGGCGTAGGTACGAATGTTGTTGGCTTCGGCCAACACACTGCGCGCGCGGCTGATGACCTCCTCGCCTGCCGGCGTTACCGATTCAAGACTTCTTCCTTTTCTAACGAACAACAGAAAACCCAACTCGTCCTCAAGCTGTTTGAGCTGTTTCGACAACCCCGGCTGGGTGGCATGCACCCGTGTCGCGGCGAGCGTGATGTTCAGCTCGGCATCGGCAATAGCAACGAGGTAACGCAGTTGGGTAAGTGTCATCGCGGTGTTGGAGAGAGATCTTCAGTAAGGAACTGTGAAGAATGTAGGCCAAAAAGGTCTCGATACTTATAACCTAAAGTTATCTGACGTGGGGCGGTTTTCATTTCCGGCGCCGCGGGGCCGGCGCTACGGTCACGGTCCTTACTCCGACTACCTCCGCCATCGCCTTGGACAGCCCCTTGTTCCCCCTGTTTGCCGACCTCAAAGGTCGGGCCGTGCTGGTCGTTGGCGGGGGCGCGGTGGCCGAGCGTAAAACCGAGGCGCTGCTGCGTGCTGGGGCCCTGCCCCAGGTCGGCGCACCGGCCTTGAGCCCCGCCCTGCAGCAGTTGGCCGATGGCGGGCGCATCCAATGGCTGAATGGTCAGTTCGATCCGGCCTGGCTGGACCAGTCGATCTGGTTGGTGATTGCCGCCACCGACGACACCGCCATCAACCGCACGGTCGCCGAGGCCGCCGAGGCCCGCCGGCTGTTCGTCAACGTGGTCGACGACGCAACCCTGTCCGGTTTCCATGTACCGGCGGTGGTGGAACGCGGGCCGCTGCAGATCGCCATTTCCAGCGGCGGCGGTGCGCCGATGGTGGCGCGCCACGTGCGTCGCCAGATCGAAGAACTGTTTGACCAGGCCTGGGGCCAGCTGGCGCAGCTGGTCAGTCGCAAGCGCGGGCTTATCCGCGAGCGCTTCCCCGAGTTGGCCGCGCGCCGTCGCTTCTTCGACCGTTTGATCGAGGGGCCGCTGCTCGGCCTGTTGCGCTCACGCCAATCAATCGCTGCCGAAACCCAGCTGCTGCTGGACCTCACGGCCGAAGCGCCGGTTCATCCTGGCTCGGTGGTACTGGTCGGCGCCGGCTCCGGCGACCCCGGCCTGCTCACCCTCAACGCGCTGCGCGCACTCAACCAGGCCGATGTGATCCTGTACGATCGTCTGGTCAGCGCCGAAGTGTTGCAGCTGGCGCGGCGCGATGCCGACTTCATCGAAGTCGGCAAATCCGCACAGGGCCGCAGCACCGCGCAGGAGCACATCCATGCCTTGATGCTGGAACATGCCCGCGCTGGCAAGCGTGTGGTGCGGCTCAAGGGCGGCGATGCGTTCGTGTTCGGGCGTGGCGGCGAGGAGCTGCAGTTCCTGCGCGTGCACGGCATCGCCTTTGAAGTTGTGCCCGGCATTACCGCCGCACTGGCCTGCGCCGCCTATGCGGGCATCCCGCTGACCCACCGTGATCATGCCCAGCAGCTGCGGCTGGTGACCGCGCACTGCAAGGATTCGCTGGATACGCTGGATTGGAAAGCACTGTCGGAACCGCGACAGACCCTGGTGTTCTATATGGGCGTGGCCGCGCTTGCACAGATCCGCAGCCACCTGCTCGGCGCCGGGCTGGCCGCCAGCACGCCATTTGCCCTGATCGAAAACGGCTCGCGCGCCAACCAACGCGTAATCAGCGGCCAACTGCGCCAGCTGCCCGAGGTCGCCGCCCAGCATGATGTGAAATCGCCGGCGCTGCTGATCCTAGGCGACGTGGCGGCGCTGGCCGATGAACTGCATTGGTTCGGCGACGCCCCGCTGCACGCAACGCCTACTGTTTCCTCACTTTCCGCAAAGACAGCACCGCCCACACTGGCCGACGCCGCCTGACCACCTCCCCGGAGATTTCAATGGCCCTGTACAACAGCATCCTGGACACCATCGGCAATACCCCGGTGGTCAAGCTCAACCGCCTGGCGCCGGCCGGCGTCGACATCTACGTCAAAGTCGAGTCGTTCAATCCGGCCGGTTCGGTCAAGGACCGCCTGGCCCTGGCCATCATCCTCGACGCCGAGAAGAAGGGCCTGCTCAAGCCAGGTGACACCATCGTCGAAGCTACCTCCGGCAATACCGGCGTCGCCCTGGCAATGGTGGCCGCTGCGCGCGGCTACAAGTTCGTCGCCACCATGGTGGAAACCTTCTCCATCGAGCGCCGCAAGCTGATGCGCGCCTATGGCGCCAAGGTGATCCTGACCCCGGCCGCCGAGCGCGGCAGCGGCATGGTGCGCAAGGCCAAGGAGCTGGCCCAGCAGCACGGCTGGTTCCTGGCCAGCCAGTTCGCCAATCCGGCCAACCCGGCCTATCACCGCCAGACCACCGCCGCCGAGATCCTGCGCGACTTCGCCGGCAAGCGCCTGGACTACTTCGTCAGCGGCTGGGGCACCGGCGGCACCCTGACCGGCGTCGGCGAAGTGCTGAAGCTGGCCCGCCCGGAAACCCGCATCATCGCCACCGAGCCGGCCGGCGCCGCGCTGCTGGCCGGCAAGGATTTCACCCCGCACAAGATCCAGGGCTGGACCCCGGACTTCGTCCCGGAAGTACTCAACCGCAACGTCTACGACCAACTGCTGTCGATCCAGGACGAACGCGCGATTGAAACCTCGCGCCGTCTGGCCGCCGAGGAAGGCATCTTCGTCGGCATTTCCTCCGGCGCCACGGTTGCCAGTGCACTGGATGTGGCCGCCAATGCCGAGGCCGGTTCGGTGATCCTGGCGATGCTGCCCGATACCGGCGAGCGCTACTTCTCCACGCCGCTGTTTGCCGACATCAACGACGGCTCCGACGACGACTGGTTGGCCGGCCTTCCGTAACCGTCGTTACTTAATCCGTCAGCAACGCGAAGGCCGCCTATGCGGCCTTCGCGCGTTTCCGCGTCTTTAAATCACAGCAGGTGAGACTGGCCGGGCGCAGACTGTAGCTGTGCCCGGCCTGGCGGTAGCCGTCACATTTTTCTCATACATCGCAACGGAAGATCACGGCCATGAACATTGAAGTTTGGCAGGGCGACATTACCGAACTGGCGGTTGACGTCATCGTCAATGCAGCCAATGAAACCTTGCTTGGCGGCGGCGGCGTGGACGGTGCAATCCATCGGGCAGCAGGGCCCCGCCTGCTGCGCGAATGCGAACAGCTGCCCGAGCTGCGGGCAGGCGTGCGCTGCCCTACCGGCGAAGTACGCGCCACTGCCGGCCACAACCTACCGGCCAAGCACGTGTTCCATACCGTCGGCCCGGTGTGGCGCGATGGTCGCCATGATGAGGCAGCGTTATTGGCCAATTGCTACTGGCAATCGCTGCGGCTTGCTGAGCAGATGGGCTTGGAGTCGATCGCCTTCCCGGCGATCAGTTGTGGGGTTTATGGCTACCCGCTGCATTCGGCGGCAGTGATTGCCGCGACCGAAACCATGACCTGGCAGAAGAGCCATGCGCGGCCTTCGCGGATTGTGCTGGTGGCTTACAACCCTGCTGCGTTCAAGATCTATCAGCAGGCCTTGGCCAGTGCTGGATCGGCGCAGGAGCAGACGGGGTCTGTGCTGGCGTCGTTTGCGGGTGGGTTTGCGCCTGCGCATTGAGAGGCTTGGCTGTTCAGCGGCCAAACAAAAGCAAAAGCTACCCCTCCCCAACCCTCCCCTTCGCGAAAGGGAGGGGGTAAGAGCGGCTACCCGCGATCTGTCCGACCTGCACAAACAGCCCCTCCCTTTGCCGCAGGCAAGGGGAGGGTTGGGGAGGGGTCGCTCTTCGCAACAACACCCATCACCCCAGCTCGCCACCTACCCCGTAAACCCAGGCATCAAAAAACCCCTGCAGCGAGCGCCCCGCCGCACGCTCCATCGCCTTCTGGAAATCTGCCGTAACCACCGACTTTCCATCATTGGCCTGCGTGTACTCGCGCAAACCACGCCAGAACAGCTCCTCGCCCAATTCCAACCGCAAGCGGTGCAGCACGTAAGCGCCCTTCTTGTAGACCACCGCACGATCATCGGCGCTGGGCTTGTCCCAGTTCGGATACACCAACGCTCTATCAGCACCTTTTGCGCGCAGCGCCAGCACCCGCTGCTCCCAGCCCTGCACCATCGCCTGGTACGCCGCTTCGCCCTGCGCGTGTTGCAGCCACGCAGCAGTCATGAAGTTGGCAAAACCTTCGTTGAGCCAGAAGTGCTCCCAGCTCGCACAGGTCACGCGTACGCCCCACCATTGATGCGCGGCTTCGTGGGCGATCAAGCCAGTCTGGGTGGGATCATCCAGCACGCCTTTGCCATAGGCCTCCGACATCACCGACAAGCCGGCCATTTCCTGGCCGATGGTGTTGGCGACCAGCGCCTGCCGATACTCGCCTTCATAGGCTAGGCCTGCGCGGGCGGCGAAGAAGTCGAGCATCTCGTCAGTGGCAGCGAACACCTGCCGCAGCTCGGCCTCGGAGCGGTCTTTCGAGTAGAACTGCAAGCGCCCCTGCCGTGCGTGCTGATATGGGCCGGCAGCAAAGCCGTAGACAAACGCGGGCACTGGCTTGCGCAGCTGCCAACGGCGTTCAATGCGACCATCACCGAGCAGGCGCGATGGCAGTTCATCGCCAACTGCCGTCGCATGCAGGTCGCGAGGAAGGCGCAGCGCCAACTGCAGCGTAGCGCGCTCGTCCGGCGCATCCACCGACGGCATCCATTGGCTGGTGGAGAAAATCGTGTAGACCTCGTTGCGTTCGGCGGCGAACTGCAGGCCAAAGCGCGGCTTGCCGCGGTAGTGCACACGTACGCTGCTTTGCTGGCCCGCGGTCAACGTCGTTGCAAGGCTGATGGCCAGCTTTCCATCGGCTTGCTGGAAGCTGAGCGGCTTGTGATTCTGCGTGACCGAATCGATGACCAGCTCGCCACTGTCCAGCACCAACTGATGCAGTGGGGCCGAGGCGTCGAAACGCACCAAGGTTTCACCCTGCAGCTGACCAGCGGCGATATCCAGATCCAACGTGGTTGCATAGTGCTGGATATCGAAGTCTCGTGATTCACGTGATTCCGCAGCGAATGCGGGTACGGCGATGGTCAATGCAAACAGTCCCAGCACGATTCTGCGGTGCATCCGGTCATCCCCAACGGAAAATCTGATTGTAGGGCGTCGGCGTTGCAGGAGCGGCGTAAGCCGCGAAGCTGGCAATGCAACGGCCGCCTGAGTTGACTGCAATTGCAGCCATCATGGTGGTTTGGTTTGCATCGGCTTCGCGGCTCACGCCGCTCCTACAAAAAGCAAAGACAAAAACAAAAACGCCGGCTATTGGCCGGCGTTCTGTTCAACTCACGCGGGTTGGCTTATCAGCCTTCCCACTTGCCCTGTGCAGCCAGGCCGTTTTCCTTGGCACGCTCGTACACGGTCTTCTGTGCGGCGGCGTAGTTGCCCTTCATGTCCTTGGCCCACAGCTTCAGTGCAGCCTGCTGCATGGCGCGGCCGTAGGAGAAGCTCAGCGGCCACGGCAGGGTGCCCACTTCGTTCATGGCGTTGAGGTGCGCGGTGGACTGCTCGTCGCTCTGCCCACCAGACAGGAACACGATGCCCGGCAGGATCGCCGGCACGGTCGACTTCAGGCACATCACGGTGGACTCGGCCACTTCCTCGACATCAACCTGCTCGTCGCAGCCCTTGCCCGGGATGACCATCGAGGCCTTCAGGATGGTGCCTTCCAGCACAACGTTCTGCTGGTACAGGGCATCAAACAGCGAACGCAGGGTCGCTTCGGTGACTTCGTAGCAGGTCTCGATGTCGTGGTCGCCGTCCATGATCACTTCAGGCTCGACCATCGGCACCAGACCACATTCCTGGCACAGCGCGGCATAACGGGCCAGCGCATGGGCATTGGACTCGATGCAGGTGCCCGACGGCATGCTTTCACCGATGTTGATCACTGCACGCCACTTGGCGAAACGCGCGCCCAGCTTGTAGTACTCCTGCAGGCGCTCACGCAGGCCGTCCAGGCCTTCGGTCACCAGCTCACCGGGGCAGCCGGCCAGCGGATGCGCACCCTTGTCGACCTTGATGCCCGGGATCATGCCGTGGTCGGCCATGTACTTGGCGAACGGCACGCCGTCCTTGGTCGACTGGCGGATGGTTTCGTCGTACAGGATCGCGCCGGAAATGTGGTCGTTGAGACGCGGCGTGGTCAGCAGCAGTTCGCGGTAGGCACGACGGTTTTCTTCCGTGTTCTCGATGCCGACGCTTGCGAAGCGCTTGGCAATCGTACCGGTGGATTCGTCAATGGCGATGATGCCCTTACCCGGGGCGACCATGGCCTGGGCGGTTTCAGCCAGCAGTTCGATGCTCATGAGGTTCCTGTGACAGCGTGCGGGAAAACCCGGATTATAGCCCGGCACGCTCACCGGCTGGCTGCCCGCAAGGTCTGGAACCGGTTTCAGGCTGTCATGTCAGGACAAACCCTGTCCGCTCCGATCAGTTGATGACCGGAGCGGTGGCTTGTTGCTGGCGTCGTTTACAGGTCGCCCAGACCGCTGGCGCGGCCGTCGTTACCCACTTCCAGCAGACGCAAGGTGTTGGTGGCGCCGTGGGTTTCCATGTGCTCGCCACTGGTGAACACCACGCGATCACCCGCCTCCAGCAGGTTGGACTCGACCAGCAGACGGATGCTGCCGCGCGCGGCCTCACGCGGAGTGAAACCACGGCTGTCGAAGTTGATCGGGAACACATCGCGCATCAGCGCCATCTGCCGGCGCGCACCGTCATGGCGGGTGACCGCGTAGATCGGCGACTTGGCGCGGAAGCGCGACAGGTAGCGGGCGGTACCACCGGATTCGGTCATCGCCACGATGGCGCGCACGCCCACGTGCTGGGCCAGGAACATGGTGGCCATGGCGATAGCCTGGTCAGCACGCTCCAGATTGCGCGGCGAGGCGTTGAAGTCGGTCTCGGTCTGGAACTGGCGCTCGGCACCCAGGCAGATACGGGCCATCGCCTCGACCGCCTTGACCGGATAGGCACCGGCCGCGGTTTCAGCCGACAACATCACTGCATCGGTACCGTCGATGACCGAGTTGGCCACGTCCAGTACTTCGGCACGGGTCGGGATCGGGCTTTCGACCATCGACTGCAGCATCTGCGTGGCGGTAATCACCACCTTGTTCTGCGCCAGCGAGGCCTTGATGATCTTCTTCTGCAGGCCCGGCAGCTCGGCGTCGCCGATTTCCACGCCAAGGTCACCGCGCGCCACCATCACCACATCGCTGGCGTCGACGATCTCTTCCAGGTTTTCGATGGCTTCGGTGCGCTCGATCTTGGACACCAGCGCGGCGTTGCAGCCATGTGACTGCGCGATAGCGCGCGCATCGTTCATGTCCTGCGCGTTGCGGCAGAACGAGACGGCGATGAAGTCGACGCCGATCTTGGCAACGATGCCGATCAGCTCCTTGTCACGTTCGGTCAGTGCGCCCAGCGACAGACCACCGCCCTGTTTGTTCAAGCCCTTGCGGTCGGACAGCACGCCGTCGTTGAGCACGGTGTTGATGATCCGCTCACCCTGCACTTCCACAACCTGCAGCTGCATCAGGCCATCGTCGAGCAGAAGCACATCGCCCGGCGCCACGTCCTGCGGCAGGCCGAGGTAGCTCACGCCAACCTGGCTGGTGTCGCCGGCAGGTGCCGAGGTGCTGGCGATCAGGTCGAAGCGGTCGCCGGCCTTCAGCGAAATCTTGCCTTCGGCAAAACGTTCGATGCGGATCTTCGGGCCCGGCAGGTCAGCCAGGATGCCGACTTCCACACCTACGCGCTGGGCGGCGGCACGCACGTCGGCGGCACGCTTGGCCTGGCCGGACGGGTCGCCGTGGGAGAAGTTCAAACGCACCACGTTGACACCGGCGCGGAACAGATCGTCCAGCACGCCCGGCGCGTCAGTTGCCGGCCCGAGGGTGGCGAGGATCTTGGTGCGGCGCTGACGTTCAATCATTGTGCGTAGTCTCCCTAATAGACCGCCGAAAGTAGCACATCCATTGCATGACAACGATGTCGCATACGATTTCATACGACACTTTCTGCTGTGTCCCAAAGACAGGCCAGACAACCGGTCTGGACATACCGTACGGTATGACAACGCGGGACCTATAGCTGACTTGCATAGGTCGATAAGCCAGAGGGATAGCTCAGCACGCGGATGTTGCTGTTGTGTGTTTGCTTGAGGGGAAGTTACGCTGCAATGCAGCAAGAAAAGTTGACGATGGAGACATGCTGGGGACATCGGGTGACAAGCTGCGGCGCGAACGTCCGGGCCCTTCCCCCTGAGACCTCTCAGATCGTCATTCCCGCGCAGGCGGGGTTTTCAACCGACGAACGTCGGGTCATCGCTCTTGGCTCTTGCCTTTCGCCCTGCCCGACGCACAGCAACGTCCGAAGCAGAGTCAAAAGCCCAGAGCGATTCCCGCCTGCGCGGGAATGACGAATCTATTTTTTTCTGTGCACTCAAGGCTTCGCGGCTCCGGGGACCTGAGCCGCGAAAACCCCAAGCCCATCAATCAGCCACGCAACACCGCCACCAACGCATCCGGCGTAGCCGCCAACGCGCCAGCCCCGGCAGCAACCAGCTCCTCACGACCACCAAAGCCCCACAGCACGCCCACATTGCGCATGCCGTGGTGACGCGCACCTTCGATATCCATGCGGCGGTCGCCGATCATCCAGCACTGCGGTGCCTGCAACTGCAGACGCTGCAAGGCCTCGGCGATCAATTCCGGCTTGTGGCTGCGCGAACCATCTTCGGTCGCGCCGATGATGTCCTCGAAGCAGCCGCCAAATGGCAGGTGCTCGACGATGCGCCGCGCGTGCGGCTCGTTCTTGGCGGTGACCACGGCCAGCCGATGGCCGGCGGCGTGCAGGCCCTGCACGACATCACCGATACCGGCGTAGATGTCGTGTTCCTTCCAACCGTGCACGTCGAAGCGCTCGCGGTACAACTCCACCGCCCGTTCCACGCGCAGGGCGTCGCCAAACAAGGGCTTGAAGCTGGTACGCAGCGCCGGGCCGATCCACTTGCGCAGCTCGGCATCGCCCGGCACCGGATGCTCCATCTGTTCCAGTGCATAGGCCACGCAGCGGGTGATGCCGACGGCCGAATCAATCAACGTGCCGTCGAGATCGAAGAAGAAAACGTCGCGGCTCACGAGCCGCGAGCCTCCAACGCTGCCACCGCCGGCAAGGTCTTGCCTTCCAGGAACTCCAGGAACGCGCCGCCGCCGGTGGAGATATAGCTGACCTGCTTGGCAATGCCGTACTTGTCGACCGCGGCCAGGGTGTCGCCACCGCCGGCAATCGAGAACGCATTGGAACTGGCGATGGCCTTGGCCATTGCTTCGGTACCCTTGCCGAACGCGTCGAACTCGAACACGCCGACCGGGCCGTTCCAGACCACGGTGCCGGCCTTGGCGATCAGTTCGGCGTACTGCGCGGCAGTCTGCGGGCCGATATCAAGAATCATGTCGTCGGCGCCGACGGCATCGACCGCCTTGACCGTGGCCGGGGCATCGGCAGCGAAGGCCGGTGCAACCACCACGTCGGTCGGCAGCGGGATCTCGGCACCGCGCGCCTTGGCGTCGGCATCGATCTTGCGTGCGGTATCCAGCAGATCGTTCTCGACCAGCGACTTGCCCACACCGTGGCCTTCGGCAGCGATGAAGGTGTTGGCGATACCACCACCGACGATCAGCTGGTCGACCTTGCTGACCAGGCTGGACAACAGTTCCAGCTTGGTCGAGACCTTGGAACCAGCCACGATCGCCAACAACGGGCGCGCCGGGTTGGCCAGCGCCTTGTCCAGCGCGTCCAGCTCGGCCATCAGCAGCGGGCCGCCGGCGGCGACAGGAGCGAAGCGGATCACGCCATGGGTCGAGGCCTGCGCGCGGTGTGCGGTACCGAAGGCGTCCATCACGAACACGTCGCACAGCGCGGCGTACTTCTGCGACAGGGCCTCATCGTCCTTGCCCTCACCCACGTTCATGCGGCAGTTCTCCAGCAGCACGATCTGGCCTGGGGCCACATCGACGCCGTCCACCCAATCCTTGACCAGCGGCACGTCCACGCCCAGCAGCTCGGACAGACGCTTGGCCACCGGCGCCAGCGAATCGGCTTCGCTCCACACGCCTTCCTTGGGACGGCCCAGGTGCGAGGTCACCAGTACAGCGGCGCCCTTCTCCAGTGCCAGCTTCAGGGTCGGCAGCGAGGCAGTGATGCGCTGCTCGGAGGTGATCTTGCCGCTCTCGTCGATCGGCACGTTCAGATCCTGGCGGATCAGTACGCGCTTGCCGGAAAGGTCGAGGTCGGTCATGCGAACGATGGACATGGCAGGATCAGCTCCGCAAAGATGGGGGAAACCGCAATTCTCGCCCGCCCTGCCTGATGGGGCAAACCCAAGGTGCGCCGGATGTCGCCACGCCTGCCGCAACCCGAACTGTCCAGCCCCCGCCTGCGCCTGCGCGAGGTCCGTGATGGCGACGCTGCAGCGCTGTTCGCCATCCACAGCGACACCCGGGTGATGCGCTATTGGAGCTACCCGGCCTGGACCGAACTGGAACAGGCAGAACGGAAGATCGCCGATATCCAGCGCCAGCGCCGTGAACTGGACATGCTGGTCTGGGCCATTGCCGACGCGGACAGCGATCTGTTGATTGGCAGCAGCGCCATCTTCTACATGGATCTGGCACAGGCACGTGCCGAGGTCGGTTACAGCCTGCATCCCGACTGGCAGGGCCGCGGCCTGGCCAGCGAAGCCCTGCAGCTGGTACTTGGCTACGTGTTCAACGAATTGGGGCTGCGCCGCATCGAGGCCGACATCGACCCACGCAACCTACCCTCCTGCCGCCTTCTGGAAAGGTTCGGCTTCGTCCGCGAAGGCCTGCTCCGCGAACGCTGGCAGGTAAACGGCGAGATCTGCGACAGCGCCATCTACGGCCTGCTGCGCCAGGATTTCAAACGGTAGCGCCGAGCCATGCTCGGCTGGGGGTGTCACCAGCAACCCACACCACTTGTGGGAGCGGCATGAGCCGCGAAGCTGGTGCAACGCAAACTGACAAGATGGCCGCAATTGCAGTTGGCTCAGGCAGTTGTCGCTTTGCCAGCTTCGCGGCTCATGCCGCTCCCACAAGCGCATCGAGAAAGCCCCTGCCGAGCATGGCTCGGCACTACCGGTCACAACGGCAGGCGATGCACGATGAAGTTCACCACATTCTCCATCGCGCCCGGATCAACATTGCTCAAGCCGATCACCACGTAGCCCTGCTCAGGCAGCACCACCAGCGACGTGTTAGCGCCTGGCGCGCCGCCTTCGTGGCCGTACTGGCGCTCGGCGCCCTGCCCGCTGACCATGAAGCCATAGCCATACCAGGCTTTGTGATTCTGCGCCGATGTGGCCAGCGTCAATGATTCGGCCGATATCAGCCGACCAGCGCGCAGTGCTTCGGCAAACTTCAGCATGTCGCCAACCGTGCTGTAGCCACCACCAGCTGATGTGCCGCGCCATGGCAGCGTTTTTGTTTCCTGCACCCACTCGCCATCTACCTTGGCATAGGCGACTGCGCGTCCGGGAACAGTTGTCGACTCAGGCTCCGAGCCAGTCGCGCTCATTCCCGCAACACGATAGATGTGCTGATCCACGTAGTCGTAATACGACTGCCCGCTTACCGCCTCAATGATCGAGCCGAGCAGGATGTAGCCGTAGTTCGAATAGCCATCCTCACTGCCCGGGGTCGAGCTCGGCGCCGCGGCACTGGCCAGCTTCCAGTAGTCATTCAACGTGCGCAGGGATTGCGAGCTCTTCTCGAACTCCTCGCCGAACACATCACCCAGCCCGCTGGTGTGATTGAGCAACTGACGGATGCTGATTGCCCTGGCCACTTCCTGGTTCGGATAGTTCATAAGATGGGCGGCGATCGTGTCGTCCAGCGACAGTTTTCCCGCCTGCTGCAGCTGCAGAATCGCCACCGCAGTGAACATCTTGTTCAAGGAGGCCAGCCGGAACCGGGTTGTTTCATCGACTCCAACAGCGCGCTCGCGATCCGCGGCGCCGCCGTGCCAGGCCAACAGAACCTTGCCGTTCTTCGCCACCACCAATGCACCGGACAAGTTGTCGGCAGCGCGGGCGGCATCCAATCGTGCCTTGCCTGCAGCCAGAACCTCTCTCCGTGACATCCGCTGTGGCTTGAACTCGTCCGGCAGCTCCATCCCTTCCAGCTGCAGCTTGGTGACATCAAGCCGATCCGCAGGATCCAGATCCAGCGTCGCCAGCACCCCACGATCGGTCATCTCCGACAGCAAAATCAGTTGCGCGTTGTCCACCGTGCTGGATTTGACTCCCAGCAATTTGAACGTACCCAGTGATTGGCGGATATCCAGAAAGCGCTGCGCCTCCTGCCCCACCTTGTAGTCGGTCAGGAACGTCTGCAGTGCATCGCGCTCACCGCTGTTGTATGCAGCAAGCCATAAATCGAAGACCTGCTCGGCGTGGGCATCAGAAAAAGGCTGCTTGGCAGCTGCGGCAGTCGAAAAACCAAGCAGAACTGCAACCGCAAATGACGTCAAACGCATAAGCCAACCGATCCTTTCCATTTCCGGCAACACCGGTAGTGCCGAGCCATGCTCGGCAGAGAACTTCCGACAAACCCAGACTGTAGGAGCGGCGTCAGCCGCCAAGCAGATAAACCAATAGAGCAAAAGCCAACCCCTCCCCGGCCCTCCCCTTCGCTTTGCGAAAGGGAGGGAGGGACTCCGGTCAGGCGCATTGGGAAAGCCCCTGCCGAGCATGGCTCGGCACTACATCAGCTCTGCTTTCTTTCTGCACGGCTGCTGCGGATCAGGCTGAACGCAAATCCCGCTACCGCCAGCGCGCCCAGTACCAATACCACCCACAGCACGATGTTCTTCCAATCACGCGGCGCTTCAACCTGCTGATAGGCCGCATCGCCGGCACGTTGGGCACCCGCGCCCAACGTCGCCGCGACCGGCTGCCATTGCGCACCGTTGTGTGCGCGCAAGGCTGCCAGCATCGGATCCAATGCTGCCTGCGCCTTGCCCTCATCCGCACTACCTGCAACCAACAGGTAAGGCGCGCGCCCCTGCGCAAGAAACACCACGCTGCCGGGGCGGTAACCCAAACGCAAGGTTGGTGCAGCAGCAGGTACCGCGCCGGGCTCTGCCTGCAGGCGCCACTGCCGGTCATCCACGATGCCCGACGTTTCCAACGGCGGTGAGCGTTGCTGCTTGCCGGCCTGACTAAGGTTCCACGCATTCCAGCCCGTGGTCAGTGTCTGCCACACCGGCTCACCATCGACAGCTCGCGCGCGGTCTTCATCGCGACTGGAGACGGTCCAGCTCACCGCGCTGTTCGGCGGCATCGCTACATCCAATCGCTGCACAGGGAATCGCCCCTGCAAGCGGTACAGATAGCCATCCTTGCCGTTGCCGCCCGCGGCAGCCTGCAGTTCCTGCCACTGCCAATCGCCAACCTCGACCGCATCGGCAAACTCACCGCGCAGGCCATGCAACTGCGGCGCGCCGCTACGCTGCAGCGGCACCAGGCGCAGATAGCGCAGGTTGGATTCAACATTGATCCCGTTGCTGCGCAGCTCGTTGCCCTGGTTGCGCAGCTGCACCAACCGCACCTGCGGATCCAGCACCTGCCAACCGCGCAAGTCGTCGCTGCCTTCGAGGCGATAGCCCAGATCCAAGGTTGCCGCCGTGTCGCTCCAATCAACCAGCAGTTTGTGCAGCTTGCCGGCCTCGTCGCCGAGATCGATCAGCCACACCGGGTCAGCGCTGCCGGCCACGGTTGCCGCGCCCATCGAATTGCGGATGGATACAACTTTCCCGGCGGTATCGCGCTCCACCACGATGCTCAGGTCCTCATCGCCGCCCGCGCTGGCTGCCGGCAATGCAAACCATTGCAACGGGGCGATACGCAGCGCGCCGCCCAGCGGCATTGCAGCGGCATACACCGCGCTGGCCACCTGCTTGCCATCGGCATCGATCACCCGCACATCGCGCAGGTCACGCCAATGCACGGCGGCATACACCGCCGCATCCAGCGGCACCCGGTAGGCGCCAGCATCGGGCTGCGACAACTGCAGCGGCCACTGCCGGGCGAAGTCATCGGCGGCGTAAGCACTGAAAGGCAGCAAGGCCAGTACGAGCAGGCGCTTGATCATGCGGTTGTTTCCTCGTTGTTTGTTGCAGCACCCAGCCGTCGCGGCGGGGCTGGTGCCAGCCAGCCCACCAAGGTGCACAGCAGTCCATAGGCGATGAAGGCACCAATACCCAATAGATCGCCGAGATTGCCGCGGTCTACCAGCAGCAGCTTTGCCAGCACCACGCTCATCAGGATGGCACCGGCCAGCCACAGTCCCCACTGGCCACGACGCGAACCGCTGATCCAGCCAATCACACCCAGCAGACTCCACACCACGGTCAAGCTTGTCTGCGCCAATTTGCTGCCAAGCAAGCTGTCGCTCCACGGCACATCGCCCCAGTGATGCACGGCACGCAGCGTCATCACCGTCACCAATACCAGCGCGGCCACTGCCGTGCCAACCAATTGCATCGGCAACGCTGCCGCGCCCGCATTCTGCCGCAGGCGTATTGCCAGCAAGGCAAGCACTGCGATCTCAGCCAGCTCCAGCGGATTCAGTACGACAATCCACGGCAACGGCGCAGCCGAGCCGGAGCTGGTCAGCGAGGTCAGCCACCACAAGCCCAGTGCTGCGAATACGGCTATCTGCAAGGCCTTGCGATAGCCATCAAACGCTGCCCCCAAGGGCTGCGACAACCACGCCCAGCGGTACATCGACAACACCGCCAGCAGCAGCCACGGCAGTGCCAGCAACATGCCTACCCAGCCTTCAGCCAGCGTGAAACGTTCGCCCACATGCCAGGCCAACAACGACAGCACAGTCGGCCACAGCAACCACCAGGCCAGCTGCGCCAGGCCGGCGACCGCACCGCTGCCAGCGCGCAGGCACATCAGGCTACGTACACCCAAGGCAGCAAACATCGCCCACGCAATCGCCCCATAACCAGCGAAGGGCTGCCCGTACTCCGACACCTGCAGGAAAGCCACCGGGAAGGCCATCACCAACGCGCCCAGCGTGGTCAAGGACAATGCCAGCGCCGGTGCGCGACGCTGCACTTCCGCGGCCAACCAACCGGTCACACCAAGCAGTAGCAAGACCGCATGCAGACGACTGCCAACCTCGACGAAATCACCAATCTCCATGATCACGTTGCCCATCCACCAGGCCAACGCCCACAGGTAGGCCACCGTCGCCACGTGCTGGCTACCCGCACGTCGGTACCACCATGCGGTGGCGAAGCCGGCCACGGCGATCAGCAGGGCGCCCATGAAGGCCGCGTTGGCGATGGCAATGGTCGCGCTGGAATGGCTACCCGAGACACCTATCGCCAATGCCGCTGCGGCAGCCAATTGCAGGCCTAGACCGGTCCAGCGGGCCAGGCGACGCTCCTGGGTCAAGCCCAGCCAGACCAGACCCGCGCCTTCCAGCGCGAACACCGATGCGGTTGCCTTGGCCGACAAGGCCAACGGAACCGCCAGGGTGGCAAAGCCCACGGCGAGAATGGCGTAGCCGCGGGCCAGCACATTCATGCGCTCGTTGTTGATCAGCGCGCGTGCCAGCGCCGCGTACAGCGCGGCCACGCCCAGTGCGCAGAATGCCAACAGCATGCGGTCACCCTGCAGCAACGCCGCCTGCAGTGAGAACGCGACCAGCGGCGTGCCGAACAGCAGGCAGCCATCGATGCGCGCACTGCCTTCGCTACTGGCCTTGCGGGCATACAACAAGGGCAACAGCAGATAGAACACGAAGAACAGCACCAGGAATGGCTCGGTGCTGCTGAAATTGGCTGGCGCGTACTTCAACACGCCCCAGGCGGTACCAATGCCCCAAGTAAAGACAAACCCCAGCAGGTTGAGGATGCGCCACGGCCGCACCCAGGCAATGGCGAAGATGCCTGCGTTGAGCAGTGCGTAATACGAGAACAGGGCAACGTGGTTGCCGCTGCCGTCGGACAGCCAGATCGGCGCCATGAAGCCGGCCAGCACACCGAGGATGGCGAGGGTCTTGCTCTCCTGCAGCACCGCCATCACCGACAGGCCGGCAATCAGCACCACACTCAATGCGAACGCAGCACCAGTGCCGATCATTCCGTAGTTCTTGCAGGCGGAAAACACCACCAGCAACAGGATGCCGATCATGCCGCCCTGCATCGCCAGGGCGAAGCTGCGACGGCTTTCGCGCTTGCGCCAGGCGAATACCAATCCGGCCAATGCCGCTGCACTGATGCCAGCCAGTTTCAAGCTGACCGGCACGGTGAACCAGCCCTGGTCAGTGGCGTACTTGAGCAATGCCGCCACGCCCGCCAGCAGCACCAACATGCCAACCTTGACCGGCACATTGCCGCTGGTCAGCCATTGCTTGACATAGGCAACTGCACGTTCGATGAAATTGGGTTCGGCCGGTTGGGCGGGCTGGGCTGGTTTCCAGGTCTGCTGCGAGGCCGGCTCACTGCGTTCAGGCACCGGACGGCGGGGCGCGGTTGCCAGCGGGTCGAGCGGATCAAGTCGGGGTGGCAAGGGTGGAGGCGCCGGCGCCGCAGCCATAGGTTCAGGCGCGGAGACAGGCGCAGCGGCCACCACTGGCTCGACAATGGAATCAGCCGGATCGGCCTCCGGCTCCATCCATGCGTAGGGCTGGACTGCCTCGGCACGCTGCGGCCGTGTGGCTTCGGTGCCAACAGCATCCAAACGCTCCTCCAGCGCAGCCACGCGGCGCTTGAGCGAAGACACCGATACCAAGGCCGCCACCAGCAACACCGGCATCGCCAGCGCGGCCAGTACCAGCAGCACTATCAACAACACCCAACCCTCGTCCATTGATCATCCTTGTGCACCTGAACGTGCTGCATCACCTTATCCGTGCCATCTGAAAACGCAAGGTGCGCCCAGTCAGCTTCAGCCGAGCCCCTGGGCGCAATGCTGTTGGCCGAAGCATTCAGGCCACCTTGAGCCCACGCAGGCCGCCTTTTGTAGGCGGCGTAAGCCGCGAAGCCGGTACATCATCAGATGGCATGGATACCAAGGATTCCAGCAGCCTCAGCTTCGCGGCTTATGCCACTCCTACAGAGCAATGCCAGCGTAGGAACGGCATTGCGGCCCAGCCGGCCTCTTTGTAGGAGTCAACTGTCTTTAGCGCCTCCCGCTATACCCGCTATCCAGGGTGCGTTGTCACGTTTCATGGCATTGAGCCTGGTCAGGTATTTGCGCATACAGGCGGTGA
>NZ_JBRRCU010000045.1:0-36090 GCF_056759195.1 Stenotrophomonas sp. STEN083
TGGTAAAGCCAAGATCCAATAGCCAATAGCCAAAAGCCAAAAGCCAAAAGCCAGAGCGATTCCCGCCTGCGCGTGAATGGGGGCATAACTTCAACAACAACGGCAACAACAACCACAGTCATCATCACAACAGCCACAGCCACAGCTAGTCAGTCAATGCTTTGGTTGCAACAAATTTCAGCAGATTCCTTCTGGAATACGGAAAACGCCAGGGCTGTTCACAATGCAAAAGGCCCGCTGCAAAAGCAGCGGGCCTCCAATGCACGTCCAACCAGAACCAATCAGAACTTGTAGTTCACACCCACCTGGTAAGTGCGGCCCCATTCCACGGTTTCCAGCGGACGATCCTTGGTGCCGGCATAGGTTTCGTACTTGGAGTTGGTCAGGTTGCTGGCCTGCAGGAACAGGCTCAGGCCCTTGAACATCGTGCCGTCGCCGAAGCTGTAGCCCAGCTGCGCGTCCAGCACGTCCTCGCCCTTGACGTAGCGCAGGGTGCGGGCGCCGTTGAAGTTACCGATTTCACCAATGAAGTCCGAACGCTTGCGCTGGTTCAAACGCACTTCAAAGCCGCTGTTTTCATAGTAGGCGGTGAAGTTGTAAACGCGCTTGGACAGGCCCGGCAGCATGATCGGCTCGCTGCCCACGCTGGACGTGTTAGCTGGATCTGGCTTGATCATGATGTCGCTGTCATTGAAGCTGGCGCTGGCCACCACACCGAAGCCACGCAGGGCGTCGGAGAACAGGTCCAGCGGCAACGAGGCGGTCAATTCGGCACCGCGCAGGCTGCCACCGGTGCCGTTGAACGGTGCGGTGTAGTAACCGATGGACTGTGCCGGGACCTTCAGCTGGGCTGCATTGGTGCCAACCTTCAGCCACTCGGCTACCTGGTTGGTGAAATCGTAGCCGTCACGCTTCTCGGTGTAGATGTAGCTCTTCAGATCCTTGTAGAACACCGCGGCGGCCACATAGGCCTTGTTGCCGAAGTACTTTTCCCAGGACAGGTCAACTGCGTTGGCTACCCACGGATCCAGGGTCGGGTTGCCGCCGCTGGAGCCGGGCTTGCCGTTGTTGGTGTCCATGCCGAACTCCATCGAGGCGCGCAGTTCATCGACGCGCGGACGCGCGACCTGACGGGCCACGGCGAAACGGATGGTGTTCTCGGCCGGCAGTTCGAAGGCCAGGTTCAAGCTCGGCAGGAAGTCCAGATACGACTTGCCGGCGTTGATCGGAATCACCTGGCTGCCGACCGGCTGCGAACCATCCCAGTAGTTGGAGCGCGAGGACTGATCAACGTGCTGGGCCTGGATACCGACGTTGCCGCGCACCGGGATCGAGCCGATCTGGGTGCTGATGTTGGCGCGCAGGAAGGTGGTGGTGATCTTCTCGTCCACCGTCCACTGCTTCGGGATCAGGTAGCTCTCGGTGGTGGTCGGGTTGAACGTCATGTAGCGGCCAACTGCAGCAGGCACGTTCCAGGCCGGGATGTAGCCGGCGCCGGCAAAGCCGAGGTTGACCGGCTTGTACTGCAGGTCGGCGGCAATGCTGGTGATGCCCTGTGCGCCGAGGTTGATGTTGCCTTCGGCCTGGGTCTTGTTCTTGCTGCGATCGGCGTAGTTCATGCCGACGTCGAAGTCGGAGAACCAGGTGAAGCCTTCCGGCACCGGGAAGGTGGCCGCCAGCTTGAAGCCCTTCAATTCATCGTCGACATGCGGCGTCTTGCCGTAGCCGGAACCATAGATGGTGTTGGTCAGGTAGAGCTTGGTGTAGTCCGAATAATCAAAGCCCGGCGTGAACTGCGGGAACTTGCCGCCGCCGAAATTCAATTTCACCGAATCCAGCATCGGTGCCGGCAGCAGCTGCAGGTTGTTCTCCAAGTTCAGCTCGTCACGCTCGGCCTTGGACCAGCTGACGTCGGCCACGACGCGTACATCACCGAAGTTGAATTCGTTGTTCCAGCCAATGGCCTTGATGGTGTCTTCGCGGTTGTTGTACATGCCGCGGATCAGCGGATAGACGTTGTGCGCGGTGCCGCTGACGAAGCTGCCATTGCCGTTGACCACGACGTCGGTGACGTCCAGGCGGATCTTGTCCGGTTCATTGGTGCCGTTGAAGTCGCCCAGATGGATCTCCATCTGGTTGGCGGTGTCGTGTTCCTTGGCCTTGGTATAGAAGGTATCCAGCGTGCTGGTCCAGCTGTTGTTCGGCCGGAACTGCAGGGTCGCCATCACGCCATCGCGCTTGGAATTGCCGGTACGGCGCAACGCCTTGATGCCGTCGGAATAGAAGGTGCCGGCAGCCACGCCCGGGCGCCAGTTGTCGCCGATGGCCTGCCACGGCTCGTACAGGCCGACCTGGTTTTCCTGCTTGGACATTTCCGAGTGGGAGATGCCGATGGCCAGGCCGATGGTGTTGTCGGCGAACTTGTCGACATAGCTGAAGTTGAGACGGTTGCCGTACGGATCCTCGCCGGCGGCTTCGCCCAGCGAGTTCTTCTGGTAGCGGCCGCTGACGGCGATGACGCGCTCGTTGTAGCTGAGCGGGCGCACGGTCTGCATGTCCAGGGTGCCGGACAGGCCCTGGCCGACCAGGCCGGCGTCCGGGGTCTTGTACACGGTGACGCCGCTGATCAGCTCGGACGGGTACTGGTCGAACTCCACCGAGCGGTTGTCGCCGGTGCTGACCATTTCGCGGCCATTGAGCAGGGTGGTGGCGAAGTCGGGCGACAGGCCGCGCACGCTGATGGCCTGGGCACGGCCGGCGACGCGCTGGGCGGCCAGGCCGGGCAGGCGGGCGATGGATTCGGCGATGCTCACGTCCGGCAGCTTGCCGATGTCTTCGGCCGAGATGGCTTCCACGATCGAGGACGAGTCACGCTTGACCGAGATCGCGCTCTCGATGCCGCGGCGGATACCGGTCACGGTGACGGTGTCCAGATCGACGGCTTCAGCCTTGGCTTTCGCTTTGGCCCCGTCGTCCACGGTCTGTGCGTGCACGCCGGTGGCAGTCAATGTGATGGCTGAGGCCAGTGCAACGCTCAGCAGATTGCGCTTGGTGTTCAACATACTCCCCTCTCCCAGGTGATGTCGGTTGGTTGTTTTTGAGCTCCCCCGATTTTTTTGTGGGGGATGCGCCGCTGTTGTTTTTTCGATGCTTGCGG
The DNA here is from genome assembly GCF_056759195.1 of Stenotrophomonas sp. STEN083. Taxonomy (NCBI): domain Bacteria; kingdom Pseudomonadati; phylum Pseudomonadota; class Gammaproteobacteria; order Lysobacterales; family Lysobacteraceae; genus Stenotrophomonas; species Stenotrophomonas sp. STEN083. Next base: position 3,158 of record NZ_JBRRCU010000045.1, read on the forward strand.
TTGACTCGCATGGTAATCAGCACGCAAGCCCGTGGCGTTGGGCTGCATACGTATTCAATGGGGGTTTGCGCTGGCAGATAGGTCTGAAAACGCTTTCTGCCGGGGTTTTGCCGCTAGCCCGTCATTCGCCAAACGGCGGGAATTGCTCTGGCCGAGGCTTTGGTTTTTGCTTTATGCCGTCATTCCCGCGAAGGCGGGAGTCGCTCTGGCCTTTTGCTCTTGGCTGTCATTCCCGCGAAGGCGAGAATCGCTCTTGTTTTTGACGTTCGCGTGGAAAGCCAAGAACTCAGAGCGATTCCCGCTTACGCGGGAATGACGGCATAGGAGCAAAGCCGAAAGCTTTCCGCTTCAGGCCGTCCAGCCCTTATTCCACCGGCACAAACCGCACTGCAGCACCGCCACCAGCCCCCAATTGCAGCTTGATCCGGTCAGTACTGCCCACCACCCGCGTCTCACGGAGAAACGCAAACGGTGCAGTTTCCCAATTGGCGCCCTCACCATCGCGGTAGATCTCCGCGCGGTAACGCTTGCCCGGGGTCAGGAACGACAAGGCCACATCCAGTGCCTGCGGCTTCTCACTGCCAACGCTGCCGACAAACCATTCCTCGCTGCCACGCGCCTTGCGCGCAAACGTCACGTACTGGCCAACCTCGCCGTTGAGCACATGGCTTTCCTCCCAATCCACCGCCACGTCCTTGATGAACTGGAAGGCGTCCGGATGCTGGGCGTAGTGCTCGGGCAGATCAGCAACCATCTGCACCGGGCTGTACAGCACCACGTACAAGGCCAGCTGCTTGGCCAGGGTGCTGCGCAGGGCCAAGCCGTTGCGGCCCTTCAGGCTGACGATCCCGGGGGTGTAATCCATCGGCCCGCCCAGCATGCGGGTGAATACCAGCGTGGCTTCATGGCCAGGCGGGTTGGGCGGGTTGCCCCAGGCGTTGAATTCCATGCCGCGGGCGCCTTCGCGCGATACCCAGTTCGGGTAGGTGCGGCGCAGGCCTGTGTCCTTGATCGGCTCGTGCGAGTTGATCGCGATGTGCTTGGCGGCGGCCTGCTGCAGCACGCGCAGGTTGTGGTTGCTCATCCACTGGCCTTCGTGCCATTCGCGGGTGATCGGGCCATCGGCCTCATCCTGGCGGTGGATGTCACCGGCGTCGCAGACATAGCCGGTCTTGATCACATCCACGCCGTTGCGCGCATACAGGTCCAGCGCAGCTGGGAGCTGGCGTTCGTAATGGCTGACTGCACAGGCGGTTTCGTGGTGACCGATCAGGTGCACGCCCTTGCCGGCGGCGTAGCTGGCAAGGCCCGGCAGGTCGAAATCCGGGGTAGCGCGGGTGAAGTCGAAGGCCTCGCCGTTGGCGAACCAGTCGCCGTCCCAGCCGATGTTCCAGCCTTCCACCAGCACGCCACGGAAGCCATTGGCGGCGGCGAAGTCGATGTAACGGCGGGTGTTGGCGGTGGTGGCGCCGTGCTTGGGGCCGGTCGCCCAGGTCTCGGTCTCCAGGTGCAGCGACCACCACACGCCGGCATATTTGGCTGGCTTGAACCAGCTCACATCGCCGATGGCGTTGGGTTCGTTGAGGTTGAGGATGAGGCTGGATTCGGCCAGATCACCAGCTTTCTCGCCGATGGTGATGGTGCGCCACGGGGTGTTGAAGGGCAGGGTACGCACCACCGGCGCGCCGCTGCTCGACGGTGTGAGCGTCGCGCGCAGGATGTCGCCATCACCACGGGCCAGGTTCATGCCGGCGTAGTCGACCAGCGCGGCTTCGTGGATGGAGATGTGCAGGCCGTTGTCACTGCGCAGGGTCAGTGGGGTCTGCGCGGTGCCGACTTCCTTCAGCGGTGTCTGGTGGTACAGGTATTCCTCGCGGTTCCACTCGAAGGCAGGAATCCACCATGCAGTTGCTGGGCGCGCCAGCGCGAACTCGGTGAGCTCGGCATGGATCTGCGCCTGCTTCATGCCGGACTGCTGCGGGAATTCATAGCGGAAGCCGATGCCGTCGTCGTAGACGCGGAACACCACGTCAAAGCGGCGCTCGTAGTTGCGGCCGGCGCCGGGCTTCTCGGTGAAGCTGGCGCGCAGTTCGTTGTAATGATTGCGGGTGAGGCGGCGCTCGCCCCAGGGCTGCTCCCAGGTTTCATTGAAGCTGCGCTGCGACTGGCCGGTCAGGGCGACATTGCGCTCCAGACGTCCATCGCCAAGCAGCATGCCCAGCCGCGACGGCGCGATCACTGCCTCGCCATTGCGCTCCACCCGATACGAGGGGCGGCCTTCGTGCTGGGATTCGACGATCACAACCAGGTGCTTGTCGGGTGAGGTGACGCGCGCCAGATCGGCGGCATGGGCTGGCAGGCAGCTGATCAGCAGCAGCGCGAAGGCTGCTTTCAGCGACAGTCGGGCAGGGGTGGGGCGTGTATCGGCCATGCGGGTCTCAACTCCGGGTTCTGGTCGGCGCGCCGCTCTTCAGGGTTGGCACGTGGCGCCACTATTCCCCGGTGGAGGCCGCTGTGGGCGCAATGCCGCATTGAATACGTATGCAACAGCGGTGCAGATCACAGGTGCGCCCTCTACCATGGCCGCAGCGCATCCGCGCCCAACATCGCATCCGTGATTCCCGGAGGGGGGAAGCGCTTGATGAATAGCAAACCGCAGCTGTCGTTCTGGCAGATCTGGAACATGTGTTTCGGCTTCCTGGGTATCCAGTTCGGCTTCGCGCTGCAGAACGCCAATGCCAGCCGCATCTTTGAAACGCTGGGCGCGCCGATGGACGCGGTGCCGGGGCTGTGGATCGCCGCGCCGCTGACCGGCCTGCTGGTGCAGCCGGTGATCGGCTATCTGTCCGACCGCACATGGACACGCTGGGGCCGCCGCCGTCCGTACTTCATGATCGGCGCGGTACTGACCACGCTCGCGCTGCTGGTGATGCCGAACTCGCCGACCCTGTGGATCGCCGCCGGCACGCTGTGGGTGCTGGACGCCTCGATCAATATCTCGATGGAGCCGTTCCGTGCCTTCGTCGGTGATCAGTTGTCGCCCAAGCAGCGCCCGGCCGGCTTCTCGATGCAGAGCTTCTTCATCGGCGTGGGTGCGGTGGTGGCGAGCTTCCTGCCTTTCATCCTTGCTCACTTCGGTGTGGCCAATACCGCGGGACCGGGTGAAGTGCCGGATACGGTGCGTTATGCCTTCTACTTCGGCGCGGCGGTACTGCTGCTGGCGATGAGCTGGACGGTGTTCAGCACGCGCGAGTATTCGCCGGCCGAGCTGGCCGGCTTCGATGATGCGGAGCCGTCCGCTGTGCATTCGACGCAACGCGTCGGCGGCTTGCCGCAGTGGAGCCAGATTGGCCTGTGGCTGGGTCTGGGTGTGCTGCTGGCAGTGTTGATCGCCTGGCGCCAAGGCGACCGCATGCTCTACGTGCTGGCCGGCCTGTGTGCCAGTTATGGTCTGCTGCTCGGCGTGGCGCGGGTGCTGCCGGGCACACATATGCTGGCTACCATCGTCGATGACCTGCGCAGCATGCCCGGCACGATGCGGCGCTTGGCCTGGGTGCAGTTCTTCTCCTGGTTCGCTCTGTTCGCGATGTGGATCTACACCACCGCAGCGGTGGCGGGCACGCACTTCGGTTCCACCGATACGCAGTCAGCGGCCTACAACGAAGGTGCGAACTGGGTAGGTGTGTTGTTCGGTGCCTACAACGGTTTCGCTGCCGTGGCGGCGCTTATCATTCCGCTGATGGTGCGGGCGATTGGCCTGCGCTGGAGCCATCTGGTCAATCTGTGGCTGGGCGGGTTGGGTTTGATCTCGCTGATGCTGATCAAGGACCCGCATTGGCTGCTGCTGTCGATGGTCGGCGTCGGCTTTGCCTGGGCCTCGATCCTGTCGCTGCCTTACGCGCTGCTGTCGGACAGCGTGCCGGCGGCGAAGATGGGCGTGTACATGGGCATCTTCAATTTCTTCATCGTGATCCCGCAGTTGGTTGCCGCCAGCGCCTTGGGCTTTGCCCTGCGCAACTGGTTGGGTGGCGATCCCATCCACGTGCTGGTGCTGGGTGGTTGCAGCCTGTTCGTGGCTGGATTGTTCGTACTGCGGGTTCCGTCGCAACAGGAGGTGGTGTGATGCGTAGTCGTTTGGTGGTAGCGATTTGTCTGGCAGTGGTGGCAGGTTCTTCCTTGGCTGATGAAAGGCCGGATTACATCGGCACCACCGAGCCATTCGCCAGTGATGCGGTGTACTTCGTGGTCACCGACCGCTTCGTCAATGGCGATACCAGCAACGACCATCGCGACCAGGGCGGCGAACAACGCACCTTCGATATCCCGGTGCCGTGCCCGGACAAGATCGACGGCAACATCGGTTATCTCGGCGGCGACTTCAAGGGCGTGTTGGACAACGCCGACTACATCCGCGCGCTGGGCTTTGGCGCGGTGTGGATCACGCCAATCATCGACAACCCCGATCAGGCCTTCACCGGCAGCAAGCCGATCAGCTGCACCAGCACCCTGACTGACCGCGGCAAGACCGGCTACCACGGTTACTGGGGCATCAACTTCTACAAGTTGGACGAGCATCTGCCCAGCGCAGACCTGGATTTCGCAGGGCTGGCCAAGGGCCTGCACGATGCCAAGCTGAAAGTGGTGCTGGATATCGTCGGCAACCACGGCTCGCCGGCCTGGACCATGCCCAAGCGGCAGCCGCAGTTCGGCCAGATCTTCGACAAGGACGGCAAGCTGATTGCCGATCATCAGAACCTGGCCCCGGACAAGCTCGACCCCAAGCACAACCCGCTGCATGCGTTCTACAACAACATCGGCCCGGTCGATGGCAGCAAGGGTTCGATCTTTGACGGCAACCTGGCCGAGCTGTCGGATTTCAATGAGCACAACCCGGCGGTGATGGATTACCTGGTTGGCGCCTACCTGCAATGGACCGCGCAGGGCGTGGATGCTTTGCGCATCGACACCATCGGCTGGCTGCCGCATCCGTGGTGGCATGAATTCGTAAACCGCATCCGCGCCGAGCACCCGGGCATGTTCATGTTCGGCGAAGCCTTCGATTACGACGCCGCCAAGATCGCCGAGCACACCTGGCCGGCGAACGCCAACGTCAGCGTGCTGGATTTCCCGCTGCGCGGTGCAATGTCGTCGGTATTCGGCAAGGAGCAGAAGGGCTTCGAAACGCTGGCCGAACCGCTGCATCTGAGCGGTGGCCCGTATGCCAATCCGTATGCGTTGATGAGCTTCTACGACAACCACGACATGGCGCGTCTGGATGCCAGCGATGCCGGTTTCATCGACGCGCATAACTGGTTGTTCACAGCACGCGGGATTCCGGTGCTCTATTACGGCTCGGAAACCGGCTTCATGCGCGGCCGCGCGGAGCATGCGGGTAATCGAGCGTACTTCGGTCAGCAGCGGGTGGATGAAGCAGGGCAGAGCCCGATTTTCGCGCCGTTGCAGCGCATCGCCAAACTGCGTGAGGCAACGCCTGCGTTGCAGCGCGGCCTGCAGGTGAATGAGCGGCTGCAAGGCGATGAGGCGGTGTTCTACCGTGTGCTGCAGCATGGAGATACCGCGCAGACGGCGCTGGTGCTGCTGAACAAAGGTGATGCTGCACGAAGCTTTGAGGTGAGTCGATATCTGCAGGCAGGGCAGTGGCGTGATGTGCTGGGTGGCAGCTCGCTGAAGGTAAATGGCTTGCTCAAGACAGAAGTGCCGGCGCATGGCGTCAAGGTGTTTGTGCTGGAAGGGCAGGTGATGCAGCCGGAGCTGCAGGCGCAGTTGGATGCTGCAATGGCGGATCAGATGGCGCGGGATAGTCGGTTAGCGAAGTAATGCCTGCTTAAGCCCCTCTCCCGCCTGCGGGAGAGGGGTTGGGGTGAGGGCAGCTTTAGCTGGCTAATCACGCCACGCTCCAAAAGCACCCCTCCCCAACCCTCCCCTTTGCTACGCAAAAGGGAGGGAGCAGATCGCTGTGCGGAAGGCTTTGCTTGTCTCCCTCCCTTTGCCGAAGGCAAGGGGAGGGCCGGGGAGGGGGAACTCTTGCTTCTGCACCAGCCTTTGCGACTCCCCAAGCCCCACCCGCTACAATCCGCCCCCAGGCATTCCCGGCGGCACCGTATGAACCAGCTTCCCCCGCAAACCCCCATCGAAACCCTGTTGCAGACGGCAATGGACGGCAAACTGCCGATCCGCGCCTTCATGCAGGCCTTCGTCGCCTCCGAAGTGGTGTTACTCACCGGCAGCCTGGTCACGCCTGACGGCAGTGGCTTTGATCCGCTGCTGTTCGACAAGCAGGGCGTGCTGCACGTGGCGGTATTCACCGATATGGCGCGGGTTGGCTTCCACCAGCAGCAGGCACCGCACAACATCCGCATGCTGATGCTTGAAGTGCTGCGTCGCGTGCCGGGCGGCTACGGCGTAGTGATCAACCCCGGCACCCCGTTGGGTTTTGAAATCTCACCGTCAGGCGTGGGCGAAATCCTCAAGGATTTCAGCTGAGCCAAGGCATGCAGCGGCACTGGCTGTGCGAATCACACGCCAAGCGATGATTCCCGCACCACCAGCTTCACCGGAATGGTGAGGCCTTCCACCGGCTCACCGGCAATCAGGCTCAGCAGCTTGTCGACCAGCAGCTGACCGGCCTGCTTGGTGTCCTGCTGCACCGTGGTCAGTGGCGGCGATACCGATGCCGCCAACGGAATATCGTCAAAACCGGTCACCGCGATGTCCTGCGGCACGCGAACGCCGCGCTCGCGCAATGCACGCAATGCACCAATGGCGATCAGGTCGCTGGCCGCGCAGATCGCATCGAAGTCCTTGCCGCTGTCGAGCAGGGCGATGCAGGCGGCGTGGCCGGACTCCTCGGTGGTGATGGCGTCATGCTGCAGCGTCGGATCTGCCTTCAAACCGCGTGCGGCCAAGGCTTCTACATGGCCGCGGTAGCGCTCTTCGAACTCGGGATAGTGGCTGGATGCATGGCCGAGGAACGCGATGCGCTGTCGGCCCTGTTCAAGCAGGTGCGCACTGATATCAAAGCCGCCCTGGAAGTTGTCACTGCCAATCGATACACCAGGCTGGCCCGGCAAGGCCGCACCCCAGCGCACGAAATGGGTGCCTTGCTCCACCAGCCGCTGCAGCCGCTCAACCGACTCGTGGTAGTCGCCATAGCCGAGCAGGATGATGCCGTCGGCCTTGTTGCTGTCCTCGAAGTCGGCATGCCAGTCGCTGGACAGCTGCTGGAATGAGACCAGCAGATCCAGCCCCTTCAGCGCACAGGCGCGGGTGATCGAGCCCAGCATCGAGTGAAAGAACGGGTTGATCAGCGAGTCATCGTTGGTCGGGTCTTCGAAGAACAGCAGGGCCAGCGTGCCGGACTGCTGGCAACGCAGGCTGGAGGCGTTCTTGTCCACCTTGTAGTTCAGCTGGCGGGCAATATCGAGGATGCGCTGGCGGGTTTCGGCATTGACCATCGGGCTGCCACGCAGCGCACGCGACACCGTCGGCTGCGAAACGCCGGCCATGTGCGCGATATCCAATGAGGTGGCTTTGCCCTTGATGACCATCTTGACCAGCAATCTGAACGACGTCTGGCATCATGCCATGAGGCCGGCGAAAGGGGGCGGACCGGCTCCGGGATCCGCCGCTTGTCGGGCGATTCCTGCGCTGGAGGGTGGCTGATCCGGCCTTGCCAAAGGCCGCCAGATGCGCAGCTGGGCCAGCGCAAGCCTTACACCGCAAGGGCTGCAAGGATTGGCTGCTATCTGTCGCCGGACAGATATAATACGTGGGCTATTGCCCGCATCCGGCGGGTGGACCCCAACGGAAGAGTAGGAACCTATGGCCCGCGGCATCAATAAAGTCATCCTCGTCGGCAACCTCGGCAACGACCCGGACACCAAGTACACCCAGGCCGGCATGGCGATCACCCGCATCAGCCTGGCGACCACCAGCGTGCGCAAGGACCGTGATGGCAACCAGCAGGAGCGTACCGAGTGGCACCGCGTGGTGTTCTTCGGCAAGCTCGGCGAGATCGCCGGTGAATACCTGCGCAAGGGCAGCTCGGTCTACGTCGAAGGCGAACTGCGCTACGACAAGTACACCGGCCAGGACGGTGTGGAGAAGTACACCACCGATATCGTCGCCAACGAAATGCAGATGCTCGGCGGCCGTGGTGAAGGCGGCGGTGGTGGCGGTGGCATGGGCGGCGATCGTCCGCAGCGCCAGTCGGCCCCGCGCCAGCAGCAGGGCGGCGGCCAGGGCGGTTACGGTAACCAGGACCAGGGCGGCGGTGGCGGCTACGGCGGCGGTCAGCGTCAGCAGCAGCGCCAGGCTCCGCCGCAGCAGCAGTCGGCTCCGCCGATGGACGACTTCGCCGACGACGATATCCCGTTCTGATCGCTACTCGACGCGTTCGTTTCAAAAAAAAGCCATGCATTGCATGGCTTTTTTTGTTCTTCAATTCGGGGAAAGTAATGAGTGGTTTACCCCCAATACTCCAATGTCATGAAAAATGAGAGGTTTCCGGTTCGTTAGCCACCTTCCAGATTTTTGTTCGATTGGATAATCGAAAATTGCGGCGAGTCCGATTCCGGGCGATGAGGATGTTTGGTCATGAAAGCGCCCACCACCATGCGGCCTGCCATAATCCACGCTAGTTGAGGTCTCATGGAAGACGCCATGCATGTTTCTGATCTTGTAAGTCTGGTTGGTGCCAAAGGCAGCGATCCACTGCTCGTGGATTGGTTCGAGCAGCACGGAATCGGCAAGCCGCCGGTGTCTGTCACTGCAAATCAGGGCACCAAGAGTGTCAAGGACAAGCCCCATGAGATGGAGTATTACTTCGCGTTCGACATCATCAACGACCGTTTCTATCCGCCGGTAGACGGCCCGCGCGGTGGCTTGCTCTGCCATCTGCAGTCCGTGCTGCTGTTTTCACGCAAGCCCAAGGGCAACATCACGTTGCCGGCTGGGTTCTGGGACGGTTTCGTGGGGCCGGATGCGAGCTTTGACGAGTGCATGGCCTTCTTTGACGGGAACGTGGACGCGTATGCCGATACGCAGCTGTTTCGGAAACCGCTTGGTGAGGACGTCGAGCTCAAGCTCTGGTATTGCCCCAGGAAGCAACGGGTGGAATCCATGCAGGTGAGCATCGTGCAGGATCGCCAGTTCATGGGATACCACGAGTTCGATCAGGCCAACGTGCATAACACGGTGAAACCGGCGGCCACGTTGGTAGTCAAGTGGTTGTTCGAGGGGCGTTATCTGCGGCTGCCTGACGACGTCTATGCTGAGGGGCTTGCAGACGATCATGCCGGGATTCTGGAGTTCGTTCGCCAGCATCTGAATGCTCATGTATGGGCATCGCAATTGAATGACGATCAGGTGCTTCGGCAGGTGCTCCGCCACACCCAGACCAGCAGGCCGTTGAAACTTTCGAATGGGGAGTCGCTGGAGCTGTTCGCGCAGACGCTATACCTACGAGCCGCCGGTGTATGGGATACGTATCAGGTGATCTACAACGATGATTCCCTGGACGACTGGGCCGGGTCAGTGGACCGCTTTCGGGAGTCGGTGATACTGGATGCGGGGCAGCGAGGTGCTTTTGTGGACATGCTGCACGAAGCGTATCGTCTGGTTGGCGCTGAAGAAGCTTAGCGCAGCAACGGATCAGGTTTGATTGTGTTGAGACCTTTGCCCGGAAATTGAAGGGCGTGCATGGCTTGATCAAGCCGTAAGAGTTGGTTTCGATGGCTTCGGTGATTTTCTCTGGTTCCTGAGAGGAATAGGCTATTCCCCTAGAACAGTTTCAAGTGCCTGCGTATGGAACTATCCGGCAGTGGGCAGTTAAAATCGCCCGACGCGGGCCGGACGCCCGTTCATTGGGGGGCAAGATGCAGATGATGAAGCTGGGGATGGCTTTGGTGCTGTCTTTCTGTTCGGCCAACAGCTGGGCGGCTGTGGATCTGGGGCACTTCATTCGCAAGGATGATTTCAACGACATCAAGTTGTCTCCGACGGGAAAGTACTACGCTGCAACGGTGCCGTTGGAAGGCAAGACCGCGTTGGTGATTTTCACCCGTGAAGGGAATAAGCAGTCGGGTGTCTTCATGGGTGGACGAAACACCCATGTAAATGGCTTTGAGTGGGTGAACGAGGAACGGGTGCTTATCAGCATTGCCGAGAAATACGGCATGTTGGATCAACCGCGGCCCACCGGTGAGTTGTATGCCATCAATGCCAATGGGGAGCAGCCGGATCTGCTGGTTGGTTATCGAGTGCAGGGCAATGGCCCTGGGACACGTATCCAACCCAAGAAAGTTGAGGACGTTGCGGCGTTCCTGGTGGATACACTGCCTGAGGATCCGCGCAACGTCGTGGTGTCGACATGGATGCTGGGTACAGCAGAGCCTTTCACCCGTGCCGAAAAGTTGGATGTAAGGAGTGGTCGACGCACCACCATGGCATCTGCCCCGGTGCGCAATGCCAGTTTCGTGACTGACAACACTGGCGAAGTACGATTGGTGGTTGGCGCTGACGTGGACAATGTCAGCAAGCTCTACTATCGAGAAGGGGCTGGCAGTGATTGGCGGCTGATCAACGACCAGAGGGGCAATGGGCACATCGAGCTGCCCTTGGGTTTTTCCGGTGACGGCAAACTTGCGTATCTGCAGGTACGCGGTGAAGGGCGTGGTCCTGACAGTATCGTAGCCTGGGATCCCGTCAGTAACGTGCGCACCACGTTGGTAGGCGACGAAGGCGCTGATCCATGGTCCATCATCTATCGCAACGGCACGTCGATACCGGTCGGGGTGCAGATAATGGATGGGCGGCATCGCAGTGTGTTTTTCGACAACGCTGCGCCTGAGGCGCGTCTGTACCGGAGTGTTGAGGCAGCGTTCCCCGGGCAATCCGTGCGAGTGACATCCAGCACCCAGGACGGCGCTTTGTTGATGGTGAAAGTCTGGTCCGGTAGCAACCCCGGCGATTTCTATCTGTTTGATACACAAGCCAAGAAGTTGGAATACCTGCTGGCCGCCGGTAGCTGGATCGACCCGGACAAGGCAGCCGTGGTGGAGCCTTTCAGCTTTACCTCCCGCGACGGGCTCAAGATCCACGGCTATCTCACCAAACCGCGTGGCGTGAGTGGTCCGCAGCCCATGGTTCTGATGCCGCATGGTGGGCCATACGGGATCTTCGATGAATGGCATTACGACCGTGACGCGCAGATGTTGGCGGCGGCGGGCTATACGGTAATGCAGGTCAATTATCGCGGGTCGGGAAACTACGGATGGGAGTTCCGGCGTGTCGGCGCGCAGCAATGGGGCGGAACGATGCAGGACGATCTCACCGATGCGACGCGCTGGGCGATCCGCGAAGGTCAGGCTGATGCGACAAAAATCTGTATTTATGGCGCCAGCTACGGTGCTTACGCCGCGTTGATGGGTGCAGCAAAGGAGCCCACGCTCTATCGCTGTGCGGCCGGCTATGTGGGCGTTTATGACTTGCCGATGATGCAGCGTGCAGATGCGCGCACCGCGCGTAGTCTCGGCAATTGGTCCAAGGACTGGGTTGGCGAGGATCAGGCCGCGCTGGCTGCTGCGTCCCCGAACCGATTTGCAGATCGAATCAAAGTTCCGGTGTTTCTCGCTGCGGGTGGCGAAGACGAGATCGCGCCAATTGAGCACACCCGGATGATGGAGGCAGCATTGAGCAAGGCCGGTGTTCCGGTTGAGTCGCTGTACTTCAGCACCGAAGGTCACGGTTTCTATACCGAGCCGCACCAGCGCGAGTACTACGGCAAGTTGCTGAGCTTCCTGTCCCAACATCTAGGGGGAGAGAAGGCCAAGTAGCAGCGCTACGTACGCAGTCCGGGTGGTGGCAGCTGCCGCCTCCGGTGCTGAAACTGCAGCGTTACCTGGGTTTCTGACAGTCATTCCCATGCTGCGTAATTCATTGCCCTGGCGGATGCATTGCAACGGTTCTTGCTTGCGGGCCTGAACGAGGGCTTGGCCGCCCTCTGGGCAGGTCACTGACGTCGCGGAGGTGACGGGCGGCCGCGTTCGGTAAGGGTGGGTTCCTGCGCCAGCCGCTCGGCCATGAAGCTGATGAAGGCAGTCAGCTTTGGCGGTAGATGTCGTGTCGGCGCATACAGCACCCAGGCCTGTCCGCCGTAGTTGCTTTGAAACGACCAGTCGCTGAGGACCTGGACGATGCGTCCATCCTGCAGCGCATCCTTGGCGGTGAAGTAGGGCAGGCTGCCGATGCCCAGATGATTGAGCACGGCGTCGAGCCGTGCGCCAGTATGGTTGACTGCATAGCGACCACGCACGGTGACGCTGGCGGTCTTGCCTTGGCGCTGTAGTTTCCAGCGGGCGTCGCCGGGCTCTTCGCCCAGATAGATGCAATCGTGGTCGCGCAGGTCCTGAGGTTGCACCGGTGTTCCGCGTGCTCGCAGATACTCCGGCGATGCACACAGCAGGTGATCGATGCTGATCAGTGGGCGCCCCATCAGCCCCGGTGCGGGATGATCGGAGATGCGTATGGCCAGATCGATCTCGTCATCAATCAGGTCCAGGTGCCTATCCTCGAAGCGCAGCAACAGATCAACCTTGGGATAACGCGCCAGAAAGTCGGCCACGTGTGGATGGATCAGGGCGCGCCCGACGGCTTTGGGAACGCTGACGCGCACCAGTCCTTGCGGCTCGGGACTGAGCTGATGCGAAATCGACATCACCGACTGGGCTGCGCTGGATACATCGGTGCAGCGCTGGAACACCTCTCTGCCAAGCTCACTTAGCCGCAATTTGCGGGTGGAGCGCTGCAGTAGCCGGATACCCAGTGCCTTTTCCAGTCGTGCCACCGAGCGGCTGGTGGCCGAGGGCGTGCTGCCGAGCTGGCGGGCCGCCTCGGAAAAGCTGCCGGTTTCCACGACTTTTACAAAAGTGACCATGTCTGCCATCAAGGCGATGGCCTTATTTGTGCTCATGGCGCAAAAATTATTTGGATTTTATGGGCATTCCCCGAGTCTGATCCCGGGAATAGAATTTTTCCAGTCGGGCGAGATCAGCAAAGAAGCCGGAGTCGGCTATGCCGCACAGGCCGATATGTGGAGCAGCTCCGCTATTGGATTCAATGCTGGCGGCTTGTTGATGCGCCGGCGGCACAGGCCCAACCGGCAGAGGCCTCGGATTGGCTGCGGAATCACATTCCGGTCGTCCTGATCAGGCAGGCCATGCGCCATCGCTGCGTCCGACCCATTTCCAATTGAACAGGCCTCCGATCTTGACCACTTACTACCCTGAGTTCCTTTCGCTGGCGTTGATACATCTGTTGGCGGTCATTGCGCCAGGCCCGGATTTCGCTGTTACCGTACGACAGAGCGTGCGCAAGGGGCGCCGGGCCGGCATCTGGGTTGGGATCGGGATAGGTGCCGGTATTTCGGTGCACGTGCTCTACACCTTGTTTGGAGTAGGTGCGTTGCTGCATGCCAAGCCATCGTTGATGGCATTGGCCAAGATTGCCGGGGCAGGTTACCTGCTCTACCTGGTGTTCTCTTTCCTGCGCAGTGCAAGACTGGAAAAGCCCGTTGTTGATATCGCGGCTGATGCTGCAACCGCCGATGGTGCCTGGCGCTCGTTTGCACTGGGCTTCATGACCAATGCCACCAACCCGAAGGCAACGTTGTTCTTCCTGGCCATTTTCACCACGGTGGTCAACGCGGCGACGCCGCTGAGTGTCCAGGCCTTTTACGGTGCGTGGATGTGCCTGGTGAATGCAGGTTGGTTCGTGCTGGTTGGGATGTTGTTCGCTCAGCCAAGCGTGCGGGAGAGATTCCTGCGGATGGGTGGGCGCCTGGAAGCCATCATCGCGGTGGTGTTTTTCGCGCTCGCGTTGCGCCTGCTATGGGATGTTGCTGGGAGCTGGTTGGGTGTGACTTCTACGTGAGTTGTTTATCACCTGTGGCCGTCGTTGGCGCTGGTATGTGGAATGTCATAAGTTGCTTGATTCCCCACTGACCAGAGAACCGGATACGCCATCCGAGCTGCGCCATCGGGCGCACCTGGGCGGTTGGCTGACGGTGGGACCCAAGCTGCCGTACGGGAAGCACACGGACAGTTGAGCCGCTGGATGCGGCCTTTATTGGTGGTGTGAAGCTGAAGGTGGCTTTGCAGCCCACATTTTTTTTGGGAGCGGCGCAAGCCGCGAAGCTGATGCTGTGTCAGGTTGCGGATGTTGTTGTCACGCAAGCAGTGCTAGCTTCGCGGCTTATGCCGCTCCTACAAAAGCGGGGTCAGCGCACACCGTGCATCATCCGCTTCAGTAGGGGCGAAGCGAGCAGGGCGACTACCGCACAGCCCAGGCCTATCCACATCAGCAGCCAGAACAGGTGTTCGTAGCGGCCGGCGGCCTCGGCGATGTTCATGACTTCGCCTTCGGGTACGTCGATGGCGGCGAGCTTGCCGAACAAGGCTGCCAGGGTTTCAGAGAATGCCGTGGCCAGGAACCAGGTGCCCATCATCAGGCTGACCACGCGCGGTGCCGCCAGCTGGGTGACGGCCGACAGGCCGACCGGCGACAGGCACATCTCGCCAATCTCCAGGATCAGGTAGGCCAGCACCAGCCACCACACGCTGGCCATCTGCCCGGTTGCACCCACTTGCTGCGCAGCCAAAGCCAAGGGCACGAAGGACAGGGCGCCGAACACCAGGCCGAACGAGGATTTCAGTGGTTTGGACGGATCCAGCCGGCGCTTGTCCAACCATGCCCACAAGGCAGCGAACAGGGGCGCAAGCAGCACCAGGAACAGCGCGCCCAGATAGGTCAGCGAGCCGGCCGTCTGTGGCAGCACCAGGCAGTCGCGGATCAGCATCACCAGCATTGCGGCAACGATGACGGTGAACAGCAGGCGCGGAGCGTTCGAGGATGGATCGCGGTCAGACAGGCGCGCTGCGATTACAAAACCAAGCGGCGCCAGCAGCAGCGAGACGATAGACCACGGAAGCGGCGTGCCATCGCGGATGACCAGTGACGGCACCAGATCCTTGGTCAGCAAACGGTCGGTAAAGGTGACCCAGGAGCCATAGGTCTGCTCATACAGCGTAAAGAACACCAGCGCCATGAAGATCAGCACCATAAGCGCGATCATCTGCTGGCGCTGTTCCGGTGTGCATTGCGTGCCGGTGAACCAGGCAAACCACAGCAGCACGCCGCCGAGCACAACGATCATCAGCATCAGCGCGAGGCTGATTTCGCCGCCGAGCGCGAACGCGCCGTTGGCTGCTGCCCACATCAGCGCCGCGACCGGAACGATGCCGACAACGGCAACGCCATAGATCAACCATTCGCGCGGCACGCCAAGTACGCGCTCGCGCAGCGTCGCCGGTTGTGCCGGTTCGGCGTGACCGTGCAGGTACTTCTGCCCCCACAGGAACATCGCCAGTCCGACCAGCATGCCGATACCGGCCGCGCCGAAGCCGTACTTCCAGCCATAGGCTTCACCGAGGAAACCGCAGACCAGTGAGGCGAACAGGGCGCCGAGGTTGATGCCGGCGTAGAACAGGGAGAAGCCCGAGTCACGACGCGGGTCGTTCTCCGGGTAGAGCTTACCGACGATGGTGGAGATGTTCGGCTTGAGGAAGCCCACTCCCATGATGATCAGCGCCAGCGACAGATAGGTGATCGACAACGCGGCTTCGTCGCGTACCACTTCGCCTGCTACGCGGTGCGCTTCGTGGCCTTCGAATGCCATACCGATGTGCCCCAGCACCAGCAGGATGCCGCCGAAAACCACCGCTTTGCGCATGCCCAGCCAGCGGTCGGCCAGCAGCCCGCCGAATACCGGAATGCAGTAGACCAAGCCACCGTAGGCACCGAGCAGGTCGAGTCCGGCCTTGTCGCCGAACAGGTGGTACTTGGTGAGGTAAAGCAGCAGCAATGCCTTCATGCCGTAGAAGGAGAAGCGCTCCCACATTTCGGTGAAGAAGCAGACGTAGACGCCCTTGGGGTGGCCGAGGAAGTCGTCGGAGCGGGGGCGGCTCAAGGCAGTTGCGGTCATCGGTGGTGCCGGGTGGGACAGCGGCCGAGTATAGGACCGCTGCCCCGGAGCTGCGCGTTCAGAGGTAGCGCAGCCAGGCCAGGTCGCGACGGCGTGCCTTGAAGCGGGCAAAGGCGCGGGTGGCGGGGTAGAGCAGCACCGCCAGCACGACGCTGATCAACAGCAATGCCGACACCGATTCGACTGCGAAGTAGGGCGCGTGATTTGCGCCCCAATACGCCATCGCGGCCAGGTACAGCAGCTTCAGCACATACAGATGCAGCAGGTAGAAGAACATCGGCGCCGCGCCTATCCATGCCAGTGGCTGCAGCCACCCGGCGATGCGAGGCTGCTCGTACAGGCGCAGCAGCAACAGGCCGATACCCAGCGTCAGCAGCAGGAACAGCAGCGAAGGCGGGTACTTGGTGACGTTGAGCAGGCTCATCAGCGTCAGCTGAAGTTCTTCAAAGCGCAGCCATGGATGGTCGCCGTAGATGTTGGCGGCACGCAGCAGCACGAAGCCGATCAGCATCGCCGCGCCGGTGAGCAGCAGCCAACGCTGGCGCTGCGGCGCAGGCCGGTTGTTGGCGTACCACGGGCCCAGCACATAGCCCAGGGCAATCACGCCGATCCACGGCAGCAGCGGGTAGGAGGTGCGCAGGCGCAGGCTGTCGCCCAGCTCGATCCAGTCACGTTGGTGCAGGATCTTCCACAGCGTTGCCAGTACGCCGTTGCCCTGGACCTGCAGCGGATCAAGCAGGTTGTGGCCGGCAATGATGAGCACCGCCAGCGCCAACAGCAGCTTGCGCGGCAGCCACAGCAGGCCGGCCAACGCGATCATGCTCAGGCCGATGGCCCAGATCACCTGCAGATAGAGCGTGCTGGCCGGGAACTGGAAGGTCCAGGCGAAGTTGACCAGGGTCAGTTCCAATACCACCAGGAACAGGCCGCGCTTCAGCAGGAACGCGGCGGTGGCGCGGCGCGGATCTGGCTGGCGCTGGCCATATAGCCAGGCCGACAGGCCGGTGAGCAGGACGAACACAGGTGCGCATAGATGGGCCAGCAGGCGGAAGCTGAATAGCGCCGGAGAAACCGAGGTCACGTCCATCGGGTCGCTGACCTGGTGCTGCAGGTAGAAGGTCTCGCGGACATGGTCGATCAGCATCAGCAGCATCACGGTGCCGCGCAGCTGGTCGATGGAGGCCAGGCGGGAGGTGGAGGCAGGGTGCATGCGTTGAAATCTTACGGAAAGATATAACATAACACTTAGGGGTGGCGCGGGCGACTTTGCCGATGTGGCCTGCAAGGCGTGCGGATCGGTGGAATTACAGGGTTGCGGGGCACCGGCACGCGTTCAGGCTGGACTTGCCGTTAAGCGGGCGTTAGCGTGGCGAAGGTTTTTTTGCCATCCAAGGGCTTTCCATGAACAACGCTGCGCCTGCGCAGCTCACATTCCGCGCGGTGGTTCTTGCCATCGTGCTGGCTGTGGTGCTGTCTGCCGCCAATGCTTACCTGGGCCTGTTCGCAGGCTTGACCATCGCTACCGCCATCCCGGCCGCCGTCGTCTCGATGGGCGTGCTGCGTCTGCTCGGTGGCGGCACCATCCTTGAGAACAACATCGTCCAGACCGGTGCCTCGGCCGGCTCGTCGATTGCGGCCGGCGTGATCTTCACGATCCCGGCGCTGGTGATCATGGGTTACTGGCCGGACTTCAAGTACTGGTGGGTGCTGGGCATCGCCGGCCTCGGCGGCCTGCTGGGCGTGCTGTTCTCGGTGCCGCTGCGGCGCTCGATGATCGTCGAAGATCCGCTTCCCTTCCCGGAAGGCAAGGCGGCTGCTGAAGTGCTCAAGGCCGGTGAGAACCCGGGCCCGGGCATGAAGATCCTCGGCATCTCGGCGGCCATTGGTGGCCTGGTGAAGCTGGCCGCAGCCTCGGGCCTGCGCATCTTCCCGGATGCCTGGGCGCAGTCGGCCTACATCGGCAGTTCCAAGGTCACCGCTTTCATCGGCACCAACCTGTCGCCGGCACTGTTGGGCGTGGGTTACATCGTCGGATTGAACGTGGGCATCGTGGTGCTGTCCGGCGCCATCCTGTCCTGGCACATCGCCATCCCGCTCTATCAGGCATTCTTCCTGGGCAGCAACCCCGAGTTGGCGGCTTCGCTTGCCAACGTTGGCTCGGCTGAAGCAGCGTTCGCCATCTGGGGCTCGCAGATCCGTTATCTGGGCGTTGGCGCCATGTTGATCGGCGGCGTCTGGACGCTGTTCTCGCTGCGCAAGTCGCTGCTCAATGGTGTCAAGAGCGGCTTCGCCGCTGCCCGCAAGAGCAGTGGCCCGGCCCTGGCCGAGACCGAGCGCGACCTGCCGATGAAGTGGATGCTGATCGCCCTGATCGCCTTCACCCTGCCGCTGTTGGGCCTGTACCAGGCCATCGTTGGCCAGTGGCACGTGTCGATCCCGATGACCATCATCATGATCGTCGCTGGCTTCCTGTTCGTGTCGGTGTCGGCCTACCTGGCTGGTTTGATTGGTTCGTCCAACAACCCGGTCTCGGGCATCACCATTTCCACCATCCTGTTCGCCTCGGTGGTGCTGGTGCTGTTGCTGGGCAAGGACGGCCTGATTCCAGTTGGCGTCGGCGGTGCTCCGCTGGGTGCGGTGGCCGCGATCATGATCGGTGCGGTGGTCTGCTGCGCGGCCGCCGTTGGCGGTGACAACCTGCAGGACCTCAAGGCCGGCTATCTGGTTGGTGCCACGCCGTGGAAGCAGCAGCTGATGCTGGGTATCGGTGCATTCTCCTGCGCCCTGATCATGGCGCCGGTGCTGAACCTGCTGGCCCATGCCTACGGCATCGGCGCACCGACCGCCGAACACCCGAACTCGCTGGCAGCACCGCAGGCCAACCTGATGGCATCGGTTGCTCGCGGCCTGTTCGGTGGCCAGTTGCCGTGGACGATGATCGCGCTGGGCGCAGGCGTTGGCGCGGTGATCATCGCCGTCGACGAATGGCTGAAGAAGACCGGCAAGCGTTTCCGCGTGCCGGTGCTGGCTGCCGCCATCGGTATCTACCTGCCGCTGGAGCTGATGGTGCCGATCTTCCTGGGCGGCCTGCTGGCCCACCTGGTCGAGCGTTTCCACAAGCTGCGTGCCGACGACGAAGAAGGCCGTGACCGCGTGCATCGCCCGGGTGTGCTGTTCGCAGCTGGCCTGATCACCGGTGAAGCCTTGATGGGTATCGCCATTGCGGTGCCGATCGTGGTCAGCGGGCAGGGCGACGTGCTGGCACTGCCGCTGGGTGGTTTTGCCGATACCTGGGCGAGCGTGTCGGCCTGGGTTGGCCTGTTCGTGCTGTTCCTGGTTGGCCTGCTGATGTACCGCATCGGCAAGAAGGGCGAGCCTGCGGCGAAGGCCTGATTTTCCCTTCTCCCGCTCGCGGGGGAAGGTGCCCGTAGGGCGGATGGGGGGCTTGGGGTTTTGACTTGGTTGGTGGCTTGGAGCTTTAGAGCCAAAGCCAAAGCCAAAGCCAAAGCCAAAGCCAAAGCCAAAGCCAAAGCCAAAGCACCCCTCCCCAGCCCTCCCCTTGGCCTGCGGCCAAAGGGAGGGGGCTCAAGCCAAAGCCAGAGCGTCCAAGCCAGAGCGTCCTCACCCCAACCCCTCTCCCGCTTCGCAGGAGAGGGGCTTAGGCAGAAGCGAAGCAAAGCAATACCAGCAAAGCCGCCCAAGGGGCGGCTTTGCTGTTTGCGGCGGTTGATTGGCCATGACTTCAAGCCTTTGCAGTGGGGCGGGCTGGCCGCCTACCATCGGGGTTTGCCTTTGCCTGGGAGTTGCCCATGAAGCTTCGTCACGCCCTGTTGCCGCTGTGCCTGTTGGCCGCCTTGCCATCATTGGCCAGTGCGCGCGGTTTTGAAGTCCGCGACATGGTCAAGCTGGACCGCGCGTCCGCACCGCTGCTCAGCGCCAATGGCGCGCAGGTGGTGTTCGCCAAGCGCATCGTCGATGCCGACCTCAAGGCCAGCAGCAGCCTGTGGATCCGTGACCTGCGTACCCGCGACATGGCACCGCCGAAGCAGCTGACCCCGGCTGGCTGGAACGTCAATTCGGCCTCGATCGAGGGCCAGAACGTCTACTTCCTCAGCGCCAAGAACGGCAGCCAGCAGCTGTACGTGATGCCGCTGGCTGGCGGTGAGCCGCGCCAGCTCACCGATTTCGCGCTGGACGTGGACAGCTACCGCGTCTCGCCGCAGGGCGACCGCGTGCTGTTCAGCACCGGCGTGTTCCAGGACTGCGGCTCGGACCTGGCCTGCACCAGCAAGCGCTTAGAGAAGGAAAAGGCCGACAAGAGCAGCGGCCAGGTCTACGACAGCATGTTCGTGCGCCACTGGGATACCTGGGCTGACGGCCGTCGCAACACGCTGTTCGTCGCGCCGCTGCCGGCAGCCGGTGCTGCAGCAGTGAAGGGCGCATCGGCGATCAGCGCGACGCTGGCCGGCGATGCACCGTCCAAGCCGTTCGGCGGCAATGAAGACTTCGTCTGGTCGCCGGATGGCAAGACCGTGGTGGCCAGCATTCGCGTGCAGGGCAGCAAGGAGCCTTGGTCGACCAACTTCGACCTGTACAAGCTCGATGCTGCTGGCAAGCAGGCACCGGTCAACCTGACCGCTGCCAACCCGGCATGGGACGCCGGCCCGGTATTCAGCGCCGACGGCAAGACCCTGTTCTACCGCGCGATGAAGCGTCCGGGTTTCGAAGCTGACCGTTTCGGCCTGATGGCGATGGACGTAGCCAGCGGCAAGGTCAATGAGATCGCCGCGCTGTGGGACCGTTCGGCCGATGGCATCACCTTGTCGGCCGATGGCCAGACCATCTACACCACCGCACAGGACATGGGCGAACACCCGTTGTTCGCGGTCAACATCGCCAATGGTGAGCCGACCAAGCTGGTGGGCGAGGGCAGCATCTCCTCCTTCGACATCGCTGGCGATGCGCTGGCCTTCACCCGCAACTCGCTGAAGAGCGGCGACCAGGTGTTCACCAGCAGCACCGCTGCTGGCGCACCGCAGCGTGCCATCACCCAGAGTGCCGGCGAAATGCTGGACGGCGTGAACTTCGGTGATTTCGAGCAGTTTTCGTTCAAGGGCTGGAACGACGAGACCGTGCACGGTTATGTGGTCAAGCCGCACAACTACCAGGAAGGCAAGAAGTACCCGGTAGCATTCCTGATCCACGGCGGCCCGCAGGGCAGCTTCGGCAATGGCTGGAGCTACCGCTGGAACCCGCAGACCTATGCGGGCCAGGGCTACGCAGTGGTGATGATCGATTTCCACGGCTCCACGGGTTACGGCCAGGCCTTCACCGACGCGATCAGCCAGCATTGGGGCGATCGCCCGCTGGAAGACCTGCAGAAGGGCTGGGCCGCAGCGCAGCAGAAATACAGCTTCCTCAACGGCGACAAGGCCTGTGCGCTGGGCGCCAGCTACGGCGGCTTCATGGTCAACTGGATCGCCGGCAACTGGAATGAGCCGTGGAAGTGCCTGGTGAACCACGACGGTGTGTTCGATCAGCGCGCCATGGGCTATGCCACCGAAGAACTGTGGTTCACCGAGTGGGAGCAGGGCGGCACCCCGTACGACGTGCCGCAGAACTACGAGAAGTTCAATCCGGTCAACCACGTCGCCAACTGGAAGAAGCCGATGCTGGTGGTGCAGGGCCAGCTGGATTACCGCATCCCGGTGGAGCAGGGCCTGGCCACGTTCACCGCGCTGCAGCGTCAGGGCATCGAGTCCAAGTTCCTGTACTTCCCGGACGAAAACCACTGGGTGCTGAAGCCGCATAACAGCGTGCAGTGGCATGACACGGTCAATGGCTGGTTGAAGCAGCACATCGGCCAGTAAGCAGATAAGGAAGGGCGTGCCATTGGCGCGCCCTTCTTTGCAGCGGGCGGTGCCTTGCCGGCTCCCATCGCTGTGGCAATCGCAACGGAGGATGTGCGATGGGAATGTTCAGTATCTGGCATTGGTTGATCCTGCTGTTCTTGTTTGCCATTGCCGCCAGTCTGGTCGGCCTGATCGTCTGGTTCGCCATGCGCTCGTCCAAGGCTCCCGGCAACCCGGTTGCAAGCGCGCAGAAGCGCCTGCAGCAGATGGAGGACCTGCGCGCGCAAGGCCTGATCAGCAATGAGGAATACGCCAGACAGCGTGCGGCGATCGTGACCAGGCTCTGAGCTGGATGGCCGGCTAGGCGCCAGCGGTTGCGGAAGTGTTTGAATCCGGCCTGGATGGCCGGCGAGCGGCGACGGATGTGCCAGAGTGTCCCATCCTGCGCAAGTGCTGTCTCCATTCCGGTGCGGTGTGTCTGCAGGTTCCATCCACGGGCAAGGGGTTTGCCCGCCTACACGCATCAAGGGGATAGACGATGACGGCAGCCGCAACGGGCGCACTCATCAGCAATGACATCATCGTGTTCGGCCTGATCGCCGCCACCTTGGGCGTTATTTTCTGGACATCGGGCAGCAGCAATCCGCTGCTGAAAAAGTTCTACAGCTTCGTACCCGCGTTGCTGCTGTGTTATTTCATTCCCGGCGTGTACAACACCGTCGGCCTGATCGACGGCGAAACCACCAAGCTCTACAACCCGATCGCGCGCGATGTGTTCCTGCCCGCGGCGCTGGTGCTGTTGACGCTGTCCATCGACCTGAAAGGCATCCTCGGCCTGGGCTGGAAGATGCTGGCGATGTATGTGGCGGCGGTGCTGAGCATCATGCTTGGTGCGGTGGTCGCGTTCCAGATAATGGCCTGGCTGCATCCGGAAACGGTAGCTGGGGCAACCTGGGGTGGCATGGCAGCGCTGGCCGGCAGCTGGATCGGCGGCGGTGCCAACATGCTGGCGATGAAGGAAATCTTCGAAGTCGACGCGACCACCTTCGGCCAGTTCGCGGTGGTGGATGTGGGCGTGGGTTATGTATGGATGGCGGTGCTGATCTTCTTCGCCTCACGTGCGCCGGCCATGGACAAGCGCAGCGGCGCCGATACGCGGGCGCTGGATGATCTGCGTGACCGCGTGGCCAGCTACCAGGCACAGCACGCGCGCATCCCGTCGTTGGGGGACTTGATGGTGATGGCAGGTGTGGCCTTCGGTGCGGTCGCATTGGCGCACGGCCTGGCCGCACCGTTGGCCGAGTGGTTTGCTGCAAACGTGAGCTGGTCCAGCTCGGTGAGCATGGACAAGCCGTTCGTGTGGGTGGTGATGCTGGCGACCTTCATCGGCCTGGGCCTGAGCTTCACCCGCGTGCGCGAGCTGGAAGGCGTGGGCGCGTCGAAGTGGGGCTCGATGTTCCTGTACTTCCTGATCGCCTGCATCGGCATGCAGATGGATCTGTTGGCCTTGCTGGAAAAGCCCTGGCTGTTCGCGCTGGGTGCGCTGTGGATTGGCGTGCACATCGTGCTGCTGTGGCTGGCTGGCAAACTGCTGAAGGTGCCGTTCTTCTATTTCGCGATTGCCTCGCAGAGCAATATCGGTGGCCCGGCTTCGGCGCCGGTGCTGGCGACTGCGTTCCACCCGGCGTTGGCACCGGTGGGTGTGTTGCTGGGTACGCTCGGGTATGCGGTGGGTACCGGCGCTGCTTATGTGGTGGGGATTACCTTGCGGGCGATGGCTGGGGCTGGGTGAGAAGCAGCGCGCTTTGCGCGCCTTCCCCTCGCCCCAACCCCTCTCTCGGGGGAGAGGGGCTTCACAGCTGCAGTTGCACATATTGCTAGCGCTCGGGGCGCACTGAGCCCCTCTCCCCTTGCGGGGTGAAAGGAGCAGCTTGCGAACCACAGGTTCGCTGCTCCTTGAACGCCCTTGCGCCAGCGCAGGGGCCGAGGCGCGGAGCAGGGGTTGGGGCCGGGGGAGGCGCAAAGCGCCACTTTCCCCATTCAAACCCCGCACACAACACCACCATGCTAGGCTCCACCCTCCCACGCCACGTAACCAACGTGGCGTTTTTATTTCCCTTCGATCGACAGGAACAGGCCTTATGCCGACCGAACCCAGTACTGCCCTCATCACCAATGACATCGTCGGCCTTGGCCTGATCGCAGCCACATTGGCCCTGATCTTCTGGTTGGCCAGCGGCCCAACCCCGTTCTGGAAGAAGATCTTCACCTGGGTGCCGGCGCTGCTGCTGTGCTACTTCATTCCCGCCATCTACAACACGACGGGTCTGATCGACGGCCACAACACCAAGCTCTACAACCCGATTGCACGCGATGTGTTGCTGCCCGCGGCGCTGGTGCTGCTCACGCTTTCCATCGACCTGAAAGGCATCGCCAAGCTCGGCCCCAAGTTGCTGGTGATGTTCGTTACCGGCACTGTCGGCATCGTGTTGGGTGCAGCGGTGTCGTTCCAGGTGATGAAGTTCATCCATCCGGAAACCGTGGCCGGTGATACCTGGGCTGGTATGGCCGCATTGGCCGGTAGCTGGATCGGTGGTGGTGCCAACATGGCCGCCATGCGCGAGACCTTCAACGTCGATGCCACTACCTTCGGTCAGATTGCGGTGGTCGATGTGGCCTGCGCCAGTTTGTGGATGGCCGTGTTGCTGTGGCTGGCGGGTCGCTCGCAGTCGATTGATGCCAAGAGCGGTGCCGATACCTCGGCCATCGACGACATGAAGCGTCGCATTGCCGAGTACGAAGCCAAGAGTGCGCGCAATCCCAGCCTGACCGATCTGATGGTGATCGTCGGTGTCGGTCTGGGTGTTGTTGGTCTGGCGCATGCTTTGGCGACGCCGCTGGCCGCTTGGTTTGGTGCCAATGTCAGCTGGGCCAGCAAAGCCTCGCTGGATTCGTCCTTTGTGTGGGTGGTGATGCTGTCCACGGTCGCCGGCCTGCTGCTGAGCTTTACCCGTGCACGGAATCTGGAAGCGGCGGGTGCGTCGAAGATCGGCACCTTGTTCCTGTATTTCCTGATTGCCTGTATTGGCATGCAGATGGATCTGCTGTCGCTGGCTGATCGTCCGTGGTTGTTCCTGCTGGGTGTGATCTGGATGGGCGTGCATATCGGCTTGTTGTATGTGGTTGGCCGGATGCTGCGTACGCCGCTGTTCTTCTTTGCGATTGGTTCGCAGGGCAATATCGGTGCGGCAGCATCGGCACCGGTGGTGGCTGCGGCGTTCCACCCGACCTTGGCGCCGGTAGGCGTGCTGCTGGGTACGGTGGGTTATGCCACTGGCACGGTGATCGCCTACATGACCGGCCTGATGTTGAAGTGGATGGCGGGTGCCTGAGGCTTCGGTTTGGGTTGTGGGAGCGGCTTCCTGTTGTAGGAGCGGCGTCAGCCGCGAAGCCTGTGCTGCCGCAGATCACGCTGTCATTGCAATCTCATGATTTGTCGGCTTCGTGGCTTACGCCGCTCCTACAAATCGGGTTGTCGGTAACGCCTCTGCCGAGCATGGCTCGGTACTACGGGTAGCAAAAAGGCGGTGCCAGTGGCACCGCCTTTTTGGTTTTGCTTGTCCGCGGCTTCAGCAGCAGCGGAAGCCGCTCCTGCCGCCGAAGCGGGCTTCCTGTCTTTCGCGGAAGAAGGTTTTGTAATCCATGACCTCACGGTCGGGATGCTTCTCGCGCATGTGCCGGACATAGTTGTCGTAGTCCGGCACGCCGCAGCAAAGCCGCGCGGTCTGCACCAGACGCCGCCAGGTGCGGCGGAATGTCTGGTACTGGCCGACGGGGACCAGCTCGGTGCCCATTACAGGTCAACCTCGTGCGGCTTCAGCGCCACGTACGGGGTTTCCTTGTCGGTACGAACCGGCGATCGACGTGCAGCGGCGATGGTCTTGATCGAGTACACCAGCACCGCGAACACCACGAACAGGAACAGCGCAGTCAGGCCGGTGTTGATGTAATTGTTCACCATCACCTGGTGCATCTGGTCGAAGTTCTTCGACGGGGCCAACAGTTCGCCGGCGGCAATGGCATCACGGTACTTGTGTGCCTGGGCGAGGAAGCCCACTGCCGGGATGTCGGAGAAGATCTTGATGAAGCCTGCCGCCGTGGTACAGATCAGCAGCCAGATCGCCGGGACGAGCGGCACCCAGGCGTACTTGTCCTTCTTCATCTTGAACAGCACCACGGTGCACAGCAGCAGTGCCACGCCGGCCAACATCTGGTTGGCGATACCGAACAGCGGCCACAGCATGTTGATGCCGCCCAGCGGATCGGTCACGCCCTGGTACAGGAAGTAACCCCACAGTGCGACGCAGCCACCGGTGGCGATGAAGCTGGCTACCCACGAGTCGGTGCGGCGCAGGGCCGGGACGAAGTTGCCCAGCAGGTCCTGCAGCATGAAGCGGCCCGAACGGGTGCCGGCATCGACGGCGGTCAGGATGAACAGTGCTTCGAACAGGATGGCGAAGTGGTACCAGAACGCCATCATGCCTTCGCCCGGCAGCACTGCGTGCAGGATCTGCGCGATACCGACAGCCAGGGTCGGCGCACCGCCGGCGCGCGAGAGGATGGTGGACTCACCAATCTCGGCTGCGGTTGCAGTCAGCTGGTCCGGGGTGATTGCAAAGCCCCAGTTGGTGACGACCTGGGCCGCATGCACCACGTCGGTGCCAATGATCGCGGCCGGGCTGTTCATGGCGAAGTAGATGCCCGGCTCGATGATCGAGGCAGCCACCATGGCCATGATGGCCACGAACGATTCCATCAGCATGCCACCGTAGCCGATGTAGGCGGTGTGGCCTTCATTGGCCAGCAGCTTGGGCGTGGTGCCCGAGCTGATCAGCGCGTGGAAGCCGGACACCGCGCCGCAGGCAATGGTGATGAACAGGAACGGGAACATGCTGCCCTTCCACACCGGGCCAGTGCCGTCGGTGAACTGGGTCAGCGCCGGCATCTTCAGCTCGGGCATCACGATCAAGATGCCGATCGCCAAGCCGACAATGGTGCCGATCTTGAGGAAGGTGGACAGGTAGTCACGCGGAGCCAGCAGCAACCACACCGGGAGGACCGCGGCGACGAAGCCGTAGCCGATCAGCATCCAGGTGATCTGGATACCGGTGAAGGTAAACATCGGGCCCATCACCGGATCAGCGGCAACCTTGCCGCCGTACCAGATCGCCGCGATCAGCAGCACCAGGCCAACGATGGAGATCTCACCGATCTTGCCCGGACGGATGTAGCGCATGTACACGCCCATGAACATGGCAATCGGCATTGTCGCGATCACCGTGAACATGCCCCAGGGGCTGCCCTCCAATGCCTTCACCACGATCATCGCCAGCACCGCGAGGATGATGATCATGATCATGAAGACGCCGAACAAGGCGATGGTGCCAGGCACCTGGCCCATTTCCTCACGCACCAGGTCGCCCAGCGAGCGGCCGTTGCGACGCGTGGAGATGAACAGGATCATGAAATCCTGCACCGCGCCGGCCAGCACCACGCCGGCAATCAGCCAAAGCGTGCCGGGCAGGTAGCCCATCTGCGCGGCCAGCACCGGGCCGACCAGCGGGCCGGCGCCGGCAATGGCGGCGAAGTGGTGGCCGAACAAGACGTGCTTGTTGGTGGGCACATAATCTAGGCCATCGTTGTTGATGACCGCTGGCGTTGCGCGGGTGGGATCAACCCCCAGCACCTTGTTGGCGATGAACAGGCCGTAGTAGCGGAAGGCCACCAGGTACAGCGAAACCGCTGCCACCACGATCCATAGAGCATTGATGTGTTCGCCGCGGCGTAGCGCCACGACGCCTAGACAGAACGCGCCTATCAGGGACAGCAACGCCCATCCGGCTTTGGAAAAACCTTTCATCGAGTCGCCTCGCAGGGGAATGTCTGCAAGGGTCTACCCATGCAGGTCAGGGGTCAATGTGCATGGCAGCTGAAGCGGATGCGACTTTGGTCTTAGGCCCATGTCTTATCGAACATGACTGCGGGGGCGGGCTGTGCTTCAGCGGTAGGCTGGCTGGAACAAATGGTTGCAGCGGTGGCGATTGGTTTGGCGGTTGGCGAAGGCCATTGTCTGCTGCATGTTCAAGGAGCTTCCTGATGACTAGTCAAGATTCCGCCCGGGTGGTGCGCACTATCCGCGGCATGCCCACCTCCGACGGCGCCGGTGTACGTCTGACCCGGGTCATCGGTACGCAGTCGTTGCCGGAGCTGGACCCGTTCCTGATGCTGGACGAGTTCGGCACGGACCGGGCCGAGGACTACATCGCTGGCTTCCCCGACCACCCGCACCGGGGTTTCGAGACGGTGACCTACATGCTCGATGGCCGCATGCGGCACAAGGACAACCACGGCAACGAGGGTTTGCTTACACCGGGCAGCGTTCAATGGATGACCGCCGGTCGCGGCCTGGTGCACTCGGAAATGCCCGAGCAGGAGTCCGGCCGCATGCGCGGCTTCCAGTTGTGGGTGAACCTGCCGGCGCGCGACAAGATGAGCGCGCCGCGCTATCAGGAGTTCGCGCCCGAGCGCATTCCGCAACTGGCACCTGCTGAAGGCGTTAGCGTGAAGGTGATCGCCGGAACCGTGGATGCGGTCACCGGCCCCATCCAGCAGCCGGCCACCGACCCGGTTTATCTCGACATAAGCTTGAGCGCGGGCGCTGCCTGGAGTTACCGTCTGCCAGAAGGCCACAACGCCTTCGCCTATGTGTTCGAGGGCAGTGCGTCGCTGGGCGAGGGCGAGGAGGCGCGCGCGGTCGAGCTGCAGCAATTGGCGGTACTGGGCGGCGGCAGCACGCTGCATATGCGTGCCGGTGCCGAGGGCGCGCGTCTGATCGTGGTGGCCGGGCGTCCGCTGCGCGAACCGGTGGCACGGCACGGGCCGTTCGTGATGAACACGCGCGAGGAATTGATGCAGGCCTTTGTCGACTACCAGGAAGGCCGCTTCTGAACGATGGCCGGTCCCTCGCGTCATGCGACGGGACCGGCATCAATGGTTGTTCGCCACCGATCCGTTGGCACTGGACCGGTGTCCGTCGTGGCTCAGTTGCTGCCAGCCAATGCGGACGGATTGAGGTTCAAGGTCTGGGTCAGGGTCTGCAGGGTGCCCAGCTCGGCGTTATCGGCGGCGTCGATCCAGATCTGCGCGTAGCGGTTCTTGTCCAGCTTTACCACGCTGATGCGGCGCGACTCCAGGCCGGGCAGGTCACGACCGCCCATGTCCAGCTTGTACCAGTGCATGTCGGTGCCACCGAACGCGCCTTTTTCCGCACGCAGCGGGCGATTCAAGGCCAGACCCGGATCGCGCCCGCTCAGCATCATGTTCAGTACTGCGCGGCCATCTTCGGTGGTGGCTTTGCAGACGATGAAATCGCTTTGGATCTGTTGTTCCCAATGCAGGCCGCTACCTGCAGGCAGCGATGGGCATTGCACGGCCTGCTGGGCGGAAGCGTTGGCGCAGGCAGCGAGCGCTAGTGCGGCAGAAAAAATAAGGACAGTCTTCACTTCGCATTCCCCCATGGAACATCGGCCCAGCGGCACGACGAAAAACGTGTGGATGGTTCTGAAGGCGGTACTGGCTGGTGGGCGGTATCCCTCCCTGCGAACGTGCATCCCCATGCGCGCCAGCCAGGTTGCGACGGTATTACAAAAGCCCCGTCACTTGCAAAGTGTCCTCTCTGCAAATAAAGAACGGCTCCGCAGGGGAGCCGTTCCGAATAACTGATAACACTTGAAACCAAAGCGGTGACTTACTTGTCGCTGCCAATCCACTTATAGGCCAGGCCGCCGATGGCCGCACCCAGAATTGGCGCCACCCAGAACAACCACAGCTGGCTGATCGCACCGGGGCCGGCAAACAGCGCTACGGCGGTGGAGCGGGCCGGGTTCACCGAGGTATTGGTGACGGGGATGCTGATCAGGTGGATCAGAGTCAGGGCCAGGCCAATGGCGATCGGCGCGAAGCCCGCCGGGGCACGGCCATGGGTCGCGCCCATGATCACGACCAGGAACACCGCGGTCAGCACTACTTCGCACAGGAACGCAGCAGCGACGGTGTAGCCGCCCGGTGACAGTGCACCGTAGCCATTGCTGGCGAAGGCGCCGGCCTCGCTGCCATCGATCAGGAAGCTGGCATTGCCCTTGGCGATCTGCAGCAGGATGAAGGCAGCGACGATGCCACCCAGTACCTGGGCAACGATATACGGCAACAGGTCTTTGGCCGGAAAGCGGCCGCCAGCCCACAGGCCGATGCTCACTGCCGGGTTGAAGTGCGCGCCGGAGATATGGCCGAACGCATAGGCACCGGTCAGTACGGTCAGGCCGAAGGCCAGCGCAACACCGACAAAGCCAATACCCAGCGGATTGCCGTCACCGCCGAACTTCGCGGCCAGTACCGCGCTACCGCAGCCGCCCAATACCAGCCAGAAGGTGCCGAGGAACTCGGCAGCCAGACGCTTTCCCATGCTCATGATGATGTTTCCTTTATTTTCCCCGGTACGGGTGTGGGGAAAGTAACGGAGAAGAGGTGGGAGGAGTAGTGAAATTGCCAACTATTTCTCGCTTTCCTCTGTAGTGATTTAGGCCTATGCACGATCTGCGCATCGCCAGTTACAGCAGGGCAAGGGCGGCTATGGGAGTTCCGCCCCTGCTGTGGCGAGGAAAGTGGGCTCAGCCGGGTAGGGGGATGAACTCCTTGTCGTCGCCGGGAATCGTGCCGAAGCGACCATTCTGCCAATCGTCCTTGGCCTGCTCGATGCGCTCCTTGGAGCTGGAGACGAAGTTCCACCACAGATGGCGCGGGCCATCCAGCGGTTCGCCGCCCATCAGCATGGCCTTCAGGGGGGTCTTGGCGCGCAGACGGCTATGTGCGCCGGGCTCGGGGATGATCAGGTGCTGGGTAGGTACATCCACCCCATCCAGCTGGGCGTCGCCCTCAAGAATGTAGAGCGCGCGCTCTACATGGGAGTTGTCGAGATCGATCTCGGCGCCGGGCTCCAGGTCGATGGCGACGTTCAAGGTGTCGGCAAATACCTTGACCGGGGACTCCTCGCCGTACGCGCGGCCGGCGATCACCCGCAGCCAGGCGCCGTCGCGGTGCTGCTGCGGCAGCTGGTCAGCGGAAAAGTGGAAGAAGCCGGGGTCGGTTTCCTCATGACTCTTGGGCAACGCCACCCAGGTCTGCATGCCATGCAGGGCCTGCGCGTGTTCGCGCGCCTCGCTGGGGCTGCGCTCGGAGTGGGCGATGCCACGGCCGGCGGTCATCCAGTTGACGTCGCCAGGGCGGATGATCTGCTCCGAACCAAGGGTGTCGCGGTGGCCGATCTGCCCGGCCCACAGGAAGGTAACCGTGGCCAGGCCGATATGCGGGTGCGGACGCACATCGATGCCTTGGCCGGGACTGAAGATGGCCGGGCCCATATGGTCCACGAACACGAACGAGCCCACGCTGCGTGCCTGCAGGGTAGGGACGGCGCGGCGGACCTGGAAGCCGCCAAGGTCGTGGACGCGCGGGCTGATGATGGTGGTCATGGCTGGCTGCTCCGGCTTGCTTGAATGTGGGGGCAGGATGGCACGGAGTGGGCGAAGGTGTGGTTACCGTGTGGGGAATGGATTGTTGTTTGGGTGGGGTTGGAAAGGAGCGGAAGGTGGAAGCGTTACCCCTCCCCTTCGCTGCGCGAAAGGGAGGGGGCCAAAGCCCGGGTTGCACGCAGGGCTGCCGCTTCGCTCCCTCCCTTTGCCAAAGGCAAGGAGAGGGCTGGGTAGGGGTGAGCTCTTGCCCCTGCTCATGCTTATGCACCAAGCAAACAAAACCAGTCTCCCCTGCAACTACATCGCTTCCATACCCAAACCCCAGACAAGGAACGGAAGCTGATCTGAAGGGCTACAATCGCCCTCTTCCTTCCCCATCCGGAGACCTCCGCAGTGACCCGCAAACTCGTGCTGTTGCGCCATGGCCAGAGCCAGTGGAACCTCGATAACCGCTTCACCGGCTGGGTGGACGTGGACCTCACCGAGCAGGGGCGCCAGGAGGCTGCCACCGCTGGCCGGCTGATGAAGGAAGAAGGCCTGCAGTTCGACGTGGCCCACACCTCGGTGCTCAAGCGCGCCATCCACACCTTGCAGGGCGCATTGGCCGAACTGGGCCAGGATTGGCTGCCAGTCAACAAGTCCTGGCGCTTGAACGAGCGCCACTACGGTGGCCTGCAGGGCCTGGACAAGGCCGAGACCGCCGCCAAGCATGGCGAGGAACAGGTCAAGGTGTGGCGCCGTTCCTACGACATCCCGCCGCCGCCGATGGACCTGGCCGATCCGGGTCATCCGATCCACGACCGCCGCTACGCCGGTCTGGACCGCAATGCACTGCCGGCCACCGAGTCGCTGGCGACCACGCTGGATCGTGTGTTGCCGTATTGGCACGACGCCATCGCCCCGCAGCTGAAGGAAGGCAAGACCGTGCTGGTCACCGCCCACGGCAACTCGTTGCGCGCGCTGTACAAGTACCTCAACAACGTGAGCAAGGAAGCCATCCTTGAGCTCAACATCCCAACCGGCATCCCGTTGCTGTTCGAATTGAACGACGACCTCACCGTCAAGTCGTTCCGTTACCTGGGCGACCCGGAAGCAGCCAAGAAGGCCGCCGAGGCCGTGGCCAACCAGGGCAAGGCCAAGTAAGCGACCGGTTGGGAGCAGTATCGCTGTTGCCTGCTCGAGCTGTGAATCACTCAAAGACCGATGCCAGCATGCTGGCATTGGTCTTTTTGTTTGTTTATAGGAGCGGCGTAAGCCGCGAAGCTGGTAATGCGGAGGTCACAAACACAGCTGGCATCCGATGATGTCCCGGCTTCGCGGCTGACGCCGCTTGTGTCTGCCAGCCGAGTAGATTGTGGTTGAGAGCGGAGTGCGGCAGCCCGTTACGTCGCGGTGCCCAGAAGCACGTGTAGGAGTTGGGGCGCCGCACTCCAA
>NZ_JBRRCU010000046.1:0-33411 GCF_056759195.1 Stenotrophomonas sp. STEN083
GGATGAGGGGTGCTTTTGACTTTGCTTAGCTAGAAGCTTTCCCTCACCCCAACCCCCGCTCCGCGCCCCGGCCCTTGCGCTGGCGCAAGGGCGTTCGACGGGCAGCGAACCAGTGGTTCGCAAGCTGCCCATCTCACCCCGCAAGCGGGAGAGGGGCTTAAGCAGATCACTCGTGCTTTGAGAACTCGCTCAACGAACCATCATTGCCCAGCAAGGCAACCGTAAACGCCTGACGATAGCCATCCGGTGATTCCATGCCCGGCGTACCAACCGGCATGCCCGGCAATACCAGCCCGCGCGCCTGCGGACGCTCGGCCAGCAGCTTCTTGATGTCTGCTACCGGTACATGGCCTTCCACCACATAGCCGTCGATCTCGGAGGTGTGGCAGGACATCATGCCGTCACCGATTCCCAAACGCTGCTTGACCGCCATCATGTCGCTGGTGTCATTGAGCTGCACCGGGAAGCCGGCGGCCTGCATATGCTCGGCCCAGCCACCACAGCAGCCACAGTTCGGGTCCTTGTGCACAACCACCAACGGCAAAGCCTTGGTAGCCGGTGCCACTTCAACAGCATTCGCAGGTGCCGCAGCAACCGCAGCGGCTGCGGTGGTAGCAGTCGACGGACTGGCATTGCAGGCGCTGATCAACAGAGTGCCGGCAGCCAGCAGCAACAGCGAAAACATCGGCTTTGAACGCATTTTCATGATCTTGATTCCTTGGACAGTTCGCCGCACAGACCACTGGCAAGTGCGGCGGAGGGCGTCACAGCATTGACAGGCCGCGCTCGAATTCCTTGGCGTCGAGCTTGCCATCTCGGTTGCCATCGCTCATGCCGAAGTGCGGCAGCAGCGGGTGACCGCTGGGCAGTTCCTCGCGGCTGATGAAGCCATCCTTGTTGGCATCAAAACGCTTGAACGTCGCCGCAGAATCAGCCTGCGCTGCCTTTGCAGCAGGCTTGGCCGCCGGTGCGTGATGCTCATGGCCAGCATGCTGGGCCTGCGCGATGGAAATGGAGGCAAGGGTGACCGCGCCGATCAGTGCGGCTTGAATAAAGAACTTCATCGAAAGCATTCCTTGTAAGGAGAGTGGGGATGGCGCCGGCATACGACGCCATCACTACGAATCAGAACCAGAAGCGCACGCCGGCAACCCAGCGCGATTCACTCACGCCTTCGCCAGCATCACGGTGCATATCAGCGGTATTGCCGAACGCGCGTTCGTGCACAAAGCCCACATATGGCGCGAACTTGCGGGTGAACTCGTAGCGCAGGCGCAGGCCTGCCTCCACGCTGCTCAGGCCCTTGCCGACACCGCGGCGCGGATCGTCATCGGCGACGATGCTGGCTTCCACCACTGGCTGCAGGATCAGCCGGTTGGTCAGCAGCACGTCGTACTCGACCTCGAAGGCCAATTCGGCTTTGCGCGGTCCGCCGATGTAAGCCATCGCCGAGACTTCGAACTTGTACGGCGACATGCCCTGCAGGCCGAACGCGGCGCGGGTCAGGTCCGGTGATTCGCGGCCGTTGTCATGCCGCACACCGGCGACCACGTCCCACCACGGCGAGATCGAATGCCCGTACAACGCATCCACCGACCAATCGCCGAGCGCGTTCTCGCTGCGCTCGCCTTCGCTGCGGATCCAAAGACGGTTGATGTCATTGCCGAACCAGGAGTCGATGCCCCAGGCCTGGCCGCTGCCGTGGGCGTTGTCCCAGGCTTCCAGGTGATCGAACACCACCAGGCTGTGGAACGACGGTGCGTGTTCCATCGCATGCGGCTTCAACACCGGGAAGGCATCGTCGAAGTCCTGCTTGGTCGGCGTCGGGATCGGTTCGCGCGGGGTGTCGCTGGTACTGCTGCCCTGCATGTTGTGGCCGGCATGCGGATCGGCCGGCTTGGCATGGCCAGCGTGCGGGTCAGCGACCTTGCCGTGGCTGGAATGATCTTCGGCCTTGGGCATGGCATGACCGGCATGCGGGTCGGTTGGCATTGCGTGCCCCGCGTGCGGGTCTGCCGCCGCGCCGTGGCTGGAGTGATCCCCGGCCTTGGGCATGGCATGGCCTGCATGTGGATCTGCGGCCTTGGCCTTGCTGCCATGACCACGGTGCGCGGCATGCGGATCGGCCGGCTTTGCCTTGGGCATGTTGTGCCCGGCATGCGGATCAACTGCCGGCTTTGCTTCAGCGGCGTGCCCGGCGTGGCCCGCATGCGGGTCCTGCGCGAAGGCGTTGCCGCTGGCGGCCAGGGCGATGAACAACAGCGAGTGAGAGAAAGTCTTCATGCGTCGATCCTCACTTCGCGCATCATGCCCGCTTCCATGTGGTACAGCAGATGGCAGTGGAAGGCCCAGCGGCCCAAGGCATCTGCACGCACGCGGTAGCTGCGGCGTGTACCTGGCGGCATGTCGATGGTGTGCTTGCGCAGCTGGAACTCGCCGTTGGCGTTCTCCAGGTCACTCCATACGCCGTGCAGATGGATCGGGTGCTGCATCATCGTGTCGTTGACCAGCACGATGCGCATGCGCTCACCGTAGTTCAACTTGATGGGCTCGGCGCCTGCGAACGGAATGCCGTCGAAGTTCCAGGCGAACTTTTCCATGTGGCCGGTGAGATGTAGTTCGATCTCGCGGCCGGGCTCGCGCCCATCCGGATCCTCGAACAGCGAACGCATCGCGCCATAGGTCAGCACCTTGCGGCCGTTGTCGCGCAGGCCGATGCCGGGGTCGTCGAGCTTGGGCTCGGTGGCCGCAGTCTGCATGTCGATCAGCGGATTGCCGGCTTCGCTGGGCTTGTGCTTGGGCGACTTGTCGCTGCCGCCATGGGCACCGTGGCCCATCGCCGCACCGCAGCCGCCTTCCATGCCCTTGGCACCCATATTGGCGCCGCAACCACCTTCCATACCGGCATGATTGCCATGGCTGCCCATGTCGTGGCCCATATCACTCATGGTCAGCAGCGGGCGCGGATCGATCTGCGGGATTGGTGCCTGCAGGCCTTGGCGCGTTGCCAGCGTGCCACAGGCATAACCAGTGCGGCCCATGTCCTGCGCAAACAGGGTGAAAGCATCCTGGCCGGTCGGCTCGACGATCACGTCG
Organism: Stenotrophomonas sp. STEN083; assembly: GCF_056759195.1. Taxonomy (NCBI): domain Bacteria; kingdom Pseudomonadati; phylum Pseudomonadota; class Gammaproteobacteria; order Lysobacterales; family Lysobacteraceae; genus Stenotrophomonas; species Stenotrophomonas sp. STEN083. Next base: position 3,097 of record NZ_JBRRCU010000046.1, read on the forward strand.
AAGGTCTCGGCCGGGGCAATGCGGAACTCGTCGATGCTGACCGGATGGATGTACTGGCCATCGGCGGCGACCACGGTCATTTTCAGGCCCGGGATGCGCACATCGAAGTAGGTCATGGAGGCACCGTTGATGAAGCGCAGCAGCACCTTTTCGCCACTGCGGAACAAGCCGGTCCAGTTGCCGGCCGGGGCGGTGCCGTTCATCAGGTAGGTGTAGGTGTGGGCGTTGATGTCGGACAGGTCGGATGGCGTCATCCGCATCCGGCCCCACATGCCACGGTCGCTCAGCGTCTCGCGAAGGCCATCCTTGCGTGCGTCGCGCATGAAGTCACCGACCGTGCGCTGGTAGGTGTTGTCATGCATCGGCATCTTCTTCATGCGCCGGAACAGCGCATCCGGATCGATGTCGGTCCAGTCCGAGAGCATGACCACGTGTTCGCGGTCGAAGTGGTACGGCGGTGGCGCCAGCGGGTCGACGATCAGCGCGCCATACAGGCCGGCCTGCTCTTGGAACAGCGAATGGCTGTGGTACCAGTAGGTACCGGACTGCTTGAGCTGGAACCGGTACTGATAGGCCTCGCCTGGTGCGATGCCGTTGAAGCTAAGGCCCGGCACGCCGTCCATGTTGGCCGGCAGCAGGATGCCGTGCCAGTGGATGGAGGTGATCTCGTTGGTGAGCGTGTTGGCCACGCGCAGGTTGACCGTGTCGCCCTCACGCAGGCGCAGGATCGGTGCCGGCAACGAGCCATTGACGGTGATGGCGGGGCGGGTGCGGCCGGTGAAATTGACTGCCGAGCGGCCAATCGCAAGGCTCAGCTCGGTGCCGCGCAGCTCAACCGGCGGCACCGCCATGGCGCTGCCGGCGGCGAAGGCCTGCGGAATGCGCGCCAGGCCGGCACCGGCGACGACGCCGCCAATGGCCAGGCCCTGCACGAAGCGACGTCGCGACAGTACCGAGCGCGAATCGGAAAGGAAATCAGAAGACATGTGGAACTCCCGGTCACACAGCCGCATCACGATGCGTTGCTGCATGTCCTGAACAGATCAAGGGTGCGCCAGGGCGTTCGCCAAGGCACAAGTATCTGCGGACGCCAGAAGGCGCGGGAATCAGCCGATGGGAGGGCGGTTGAGCTGGCCCGGGGCCACGTCGTCGCGAGAGGGGAGTGCTGGCATTGACGCCAATGCATGGCGCATCGGCGCAAGCCGCGTCATCGAGACGCTGGGCAGCATGTTGCAATGCTGTTTGCAGTCGCAACTGTCACCGCTGGCACAGGGCGAGGGCGCCTTGTCGGCGTCGCCGGCATCACACTGCAGATTGGCTTCCTGCTCGTGGCAGCAGTCGTGGGTGCTGTCACCGGCTTCCATTGCCATCGTCATCGCCTGCATCGGCATGGCCATCGCCGTCGCAGACCACACCGAACCGACCGCACCAGCGATCAGGGTCAGGCACAGCAGCAGGGGCAGCAGGATGCGCGGCACGGGCTTTGCGGTTGGAAGCGAGGCTGAACCATAACATTCCTGAGTACGGGCTGGGCTGAATGATTGGTGAGAGCGCCGGGTTCTCTCACCCAAGCTGGAGTCAGGGCTGTGCGCTGGTGCCTCACCAGGAAAACTTCAGGTCGTCATTCCCGCGAAGGCGGGAATCGCTCTGGCTCTTTGCTTGATTGTGAAGGAAGGGCAAAAGCCGAAGCCGAGGCCAAGGCAGGAGCGATCCCCGCCTTCGCGGGGATGACGGCAGAAGCGCAGGGGCAAAGCCCGCAGCCCACAGCCAAGCCAAGGCCCCAGCCTCCGCCCCCACAACCCAACCAAGTAGAATCCACCCCAAGCATTCACCAACAAGTGGCGATCCATGTCCCAGCGTGATTGGGTGGCGGCGGCCATCCACAAGATTGAAGCCGACTACAACCGTTCGGCCGATACCCATCTGATTCCCGTCGATCTGCCGGGCTTCCCCGGTATCGATGTCTATCTGAAGGATGAATCCAGCCACCCGACCGGCAGCCTCAAGCATCGCTTGGCGCGCTCGCTGTTCCTGTACGCGCTGGCCAATGGCTGGCTGCGTGAGGGCCGCCCGGTGATCGAGGCCTCCAGTGGCTCCACCGCTGTGTCCGAAGCCTACTTCGCGCGTCTGCTGGGAGTGCCTTTCATCGCGGTGATACCGGCAAGCACGTCGCCGGAGAAAATCGCTGCCATCGAATTCCATGGCGGCCGCTGCCATCTGGTGCAGCGCGCCTGCGACCTGAACTGCGAATCCGAGCGGCTGGCACGCGAAACCGGCGGCCACTTCATGGACCAGTTCACCTATGCCGAGCGCGCCACCGACTGGCGTGCCAACAACAATATCGCCGAGTCCATCTTCAAACAAATGGCCGAGGAGCCGCATCCGGTGCCGGAATGGATTGTCTGCAGCCCCGGCACCGGCGGCACCGCCGCCACGCTGGGCCGCTACGTCAGCTATCGCCGCCACGACACCCGCATCCTTTGCGCGGACCCGGAGGTATCGATCTTTTACGACGGCTACTGTGCTGCGCTGGAAGGCCGCGACTGGCGTGACATGACCTGCGAAGGCGGCTCACGCGTGGAAGGCATCGGCCGTCCGCGCGTGGAGCGCAGTTTCATCCCGACCTGCGTCGATGCGATGGTGAAGGTGAGTGATGCGCTGAGCCTGGCTGCTATGCGCCATGTCAGCGCCACCCTCGGACGCCGTGTCGGCGGCTCCACCGGCACCAACTTCATCGGCGTGCTGTACGCCGCCCAGCAGATGCGTGCTGCCGGCCGAGATGGCTCCATCGTCAGCATCCTCTGCGATGCCGGCGAACGTTACGCGCATAGCTATTACAACCCGGATTGGTACAGCCAGCAGGGCATCGACGTGGTCGGCGCCGACGCGGTGGTGGCCACGGCCGTGGCCGGGCAGGGCATGCCGGCCCTGCCTTGTGCCTGGCTGGAAGCGTCGCCATATCAGGTCTGATACCGGCGCAGCCGGAACTGTTTGAAGGAATGCTGTGAACACCGCCAATCCCCTGCTCGATTTCTCCGGCCTGCCGCGTTTTGACGCGATCCGTGCTGAACACGTCACCCCGGCCGTCGATACGCTGCTGGCCGAGGCCGAAGCAGCGGTGAAGGCTGCTGAAACCGTGGCACCGGTGAGCTGGGAGAACTTCGTGGTGCCGCTGGACGACGCTACCGAGCGCTTGTATCGCGCCTGGGGCCAGGTTTCGCACCTGCAGGCGGTGGTCAACACGCCGGAGCTGCGTGAGGTCTACAACGCCAATCTTCCCAAGCTCAGCCGCTTCGGCAGCTCGGTCGCGCAGAACCCGGCGCTGTACGCACAGTACAAGCTGTTGGCCGCTGCGCCGGAAGCTGCAAGCTTCGACGAAGCACAGCGCAAGGCACTGGAAAATGCACTGCGCGACTTCCGCCTCGGCGGTGCCGAGCTCGACGACGCTGGCAAGGCGCGCTTCGCCGAGTTGCAGGAAGAACTGTCCGGCCTGCAGGCCAAGTTCTCGCAGAACGTGTTGGATGCCGGTGATGCATTCGCCCTGTACGTGGATGTGGCTGATGACCTGCTGGGCCTGCCCGATGACGTGATCGCCAGCGCCCGCGCCGCCGCACAGAAGGATGGCCGCGAAGGCTACAAGCTGACCCTGCAGATGCCGTGCTATCTGCCGGTGCAGACCTATGCCGACAACCGCGCGCTGCGCGAGCAGCTGTATCGCGCGCATGCGATGCGTGCATCGGAGTTCGGCGATGCGGCGCTGGACAACACCGGTAACATCGATCGCATTCTCGCCGTGCGCAATGAACTTGCTGCACTGCTGGGTTTCGACAACTACGCCGAGTATTCCATCGCCACCAAGATGGCCAGCGACGCACCGCAGGTGTTGAGCTTCCTGCGGGATCTGGCTGCACGCGCAAAACCCTATGCTCAGCGTGACCGCGCTGAGCTGGAAGCCTTTGCCCGCGACGAGCTGGGCATGGAAGAACTGCAGGCATGGGATCTTGCCTATGTGGCCGAGAAGCTCAAGCAGGCGCGGTACAGCTATTCCGAGCAGGAAGTGAAGCAGTACTTCACCGAGCCCAAGGTGCTGGCCGGTCTTTTCGGCGTGATCGAGCGCCTGTACGGCCTCAAGGTGGAACAGGACAGCGCCCCGGTCTGGCACGAGGACGTGCGTTTCTACCGGTTGGTAAATGCCGATGGCGCGCTGGTCGGCCAGTTCTACATGGACCTGTACGCACGCGAAGGCAAGCGCGGTGGTGCGTGGATGGACGACTGTCGCAACCGCCGCGTCACCGCCGCTGGCGTGCAGACACCGCTGGTGTATCTGGTGTGCAATTTCGGCCGCGGCAATGACGGCAAGCCTGCGACCTTCAGCCACGATGAAGTCACCACCGTCTTCCACGAAATGGGCCACGGCCTGCATCAGTTGCTGACCCGTATTGGTGAGCTGGCGGTGGCAGGCATCAATGGCGTGGAATGGGATGCGGTGGAGCTTCCCAGCCAGTTCATGGAGAACTTCTGCTGGGAATGGGAGCAGGTGGAGGCGATGACCGCGCATGTCGATACCGGCGTTCCGTTGCCGCGCGAGCTGTTCGACAAGATGCTGGCGGCGAAGAACTTCCAGAGCGGCATGTTCACCGTGCGCCAGTTGGAATTCGGCCTGTTCGACATGCTGCTGCATAGCCAGTACCAGCCCGAGCAGGAAAGCGTGCTGCAGTTGCTGGAACGCGTGCGCGGCGAAGTGGCGGTGAACATCCCGCCGGCCTGGAACCGCTTCGCCAACCAGTTCAGCCATATCTTTGCTGGCGGCTATGCCGCCGGTTATTACAGCTACAAATGGGCCGAGGTGCTCAGTGCCGATGCCTATGCCGCGTTCGAGGAAGCACCGGGCGCCTTGGCCGAGACCGGCGCACGCTTCCGCGATGAAGTGTTGTCACGCGGCGGCAGCCGCAGTGCGGCCGAGAATTTCCGCGCCTTCCGTGGTCGTGAGCCGCAGATTGACGCCCTACTGCGACATAGCGGCATGACGGCCTGATGCAGACGGCGTCCGACCCGGCTGGAGCGCGGACGCTGTACTTCGTGCGGCATGGACAGAGCATGGCCAACGCGGGTGCGTTCGCCATGGCTGATCGGGAGATCCCGCTCAGTACATTGGGGCGGCAGCAGGTACAGGATCTTCTGGCGCGCTGGCCATTGCGACCAGCGCGGCTGTACTGCTCGCAGATGCTGCGCGCCCGGCAGACGGCGGAGTACTTCGCCGATGCCCACGGACTTGCTGCGCAGGAGATCGCCGAGCTGGATGAGTTCAGTTATCTGGCGCTTGCCACGGTCGAGGGCAAGGCGCCCAGTGACGTGGCGGTATTGGCAGGCAATTACTGGCAGCGCGGCGATCCTGCCCATCGCGATGGCGATATCGCCGACAGTTTCGATGATTTCGCGGCTCGGGTTGAGGCCTTCCTGGCCCGCCTGCATGACTTCGAAGACGGCAGCGTATTCGTTGGCCATGGTATCTGGATCGGTCTGCTGGCCTGGCGCCTGCAAGGGCGGACGGTGAATGGAGCTGCGGACATGCAGGCGTTCCGTGCCTTCCAGACAGCGATGCGTGTACCAAATGCCGGCGTGTACGGCTTGGAAATTGCCGGAGGCGGAGGCGGAGGCGTTGCACGGCTTGCGGCGATGAATGTCGGCGCTGCCTGAACGTGGTGAGGTCGAAACGGCGTGGGTTCAAGCTTGGCGTGTCACCATAGGCCCTTCATCTGGCCGCATCCGTCCCGCCGCATTCGCCATGCACAGGTTGTTCAAATCCACCGACGGCAAGCCCCGCCTGTATCTGCGTATCGCTGCGGCTGCGGCGATCATCGGCGTGGTGCTGTGGTTCCAGCCGCAGATCAATGAACCCGCCGCCCAGGTCAGCAACGGCTTGAACCTGCGCAGCGCGCCCGATCAGCGAGCAGAGCGCCTGGCGGTATTGCCGGTGGGCACCACGGTGGAAGTGCAGCGCTGCCTCGACGACCTGCAATGGTGCAACGTGCGTGCGGACGGCAAGAGTGGCTGGGTAGCGGCGGATTACCTGGTCGCTCGCAGCGACGGCAAGAAGGTGAAATTGGCCGAGGCCGGCAAGCAGCTTGGTGTGGTCATCGAGACCGCCAAGCCAGGTGGCTGACGACGCACCTATAGAGCCGAGCCATGCTCGGCTGGAGGCGTTCCCGGTAAAGCCTCTGCCGAGCATGGCTCGGCACTACGCGTTGCTCCCTCCCTTGCGCCGAAGGCGGAGGGGAGGGCTGGGGGAGCTCTTCGCAGGCTGCAGCAGCCTCAGCTTCGCGGCTTACGCCGCTCCTACAACAGCAGAAGCAGGCCCAGCCGGTTACTTCTTGTTCGGCACTTCAAAACCCAGTTTGTCCACCTGCTGCGGATGCTGCGGCACGCGCTTGAGCTTGTCGGTGTTGACGTCGTACTTGTCGCGCAGGCGGAGGGCCAGCTGGCGGTAGGTGGCGTTGTCCATGTCCGGTTCGCGGGCGAAGATCCATGCCATCTCGCGGCCTGGGTAGCCGATCAGCGCCCACGAATAATCCGGGGCAACCTCAAGAATGCGCGAACGAGTGGGTACTACACGGTAGAACCAGGTGCGCCAGCGACGGTTGCCACTGTCTTCGTCGACCTTGGCGCGGATTTCAATCTCATCTTCCGGCTCGGCAAAGCCATCGCGGAACTGATATTTGATCGAAACCTTGTTGTCGTCGCGCAAGGTATAGGTGTTGACGCTGGCCACATGGCCGCGCTCGATGAAGTTGGGCACCCGGCCGATCACATACCAGCGGCCCATGAAGCGCTGCAGGTCGATCGGGCCCTCGGCGATTCCCTCCACCGTCGTCGTCGTCGGCGCAGCCTCCTGTGCAAGAGCCGGGCTCAGCGGCAGGGCGAGACTCAACAGCATGGCGGACACAAAGAGGGGAATCGGTCGCATTACGGGTAAGGCACCTATGAAGGTCAGGGCTGCATGTTCGACGGGCAGCGATGCGTCCGTCAATGGCAGGTCGCAGTCTATGAGATGGCGGCCGCCGAGGATGCACTCCAACACAGCCATGTTGCCGGAGAACGTCATGACCAAGTCGCTCGTATCGTCATCCCGTCGTAACGCGCAGGACGCGCCCGACCCGCAGGTGCTGCGCTGCGTCAGACAGGCCGCCCTGGCGGGTCTGGCACTGGTGCTGGTGTGGCCGGCGGCGCGCGGCCACAGCGACTGGATCGGCTGGTTGCCGTTGTGGCTGCTGGGTATGCCGCTGAGCGCCTGGTGGGCCTTGTACCGCTTTCGCCTACCCGCAGCATGGCGGAATCGCCACGCCAAGCCGCGCAAACGCGGCCCGCAGGCCACCCGTGGCCGTCGCCCGGCCCGGCGCCGCCTGCCACAGGCGGCCTGACCTTCGACACGTGGGGGCAGGCAGGGGGCTGTGGTAGCGTTCGCGGCTTATGACTGCATGGAGCCAACATGTCTCGACTCACTTCTGCCTGCCTTGTGGCGGGTCTGCTTTCTTCCGGCTTGGCCGGGGCCGCCATGGCCGCTGACGATTCCCAGGACAAGTACGCCTGGCTGGAAGACGTCACCGGCGACAAACAGCTGGGCTGGGTGAAGGAGCAGAACGCCAAGTCCGAGGGCCGCCTGGCCGTGACCCCGCAGTTCAAGGCGATGGAAGCGGGCATCCGTGAGGTGCTGGATTCGGATGCCAAGATCCCGGGTGTTCAGAAGATCGGCGATTACTACTACAACTTCTGGAAGGACAAGCAGCATGAGCGCGGCATCTGGCGCCGCACCACGCTGGTCGAGTACCGCAAGGCCGAGCCGCTGTGGGAAACCGTGCTGGATCTGGACGCGCTGAACAAGGCTGAGGGCGAAAACTGGGTTTGGCATGGCGCCAATTGCCTGCGCCCGGAATACACCCGCTGCCTGATCGCGCTGTCGCGCGGCGGCGCTGACGCCGATGTCACCCGCGAGTTCGACATCTCCAAGAAGGATTGGATCAAGGACGGCTTCTTCCGTGCCGAGGCCAAGGGCGGCCTGGGCTGGATCGACCAGGACAACGTGTTCGTCTACACCGACTTCGGTCCGGGCTCGATGACCACCTCCGGCTACCCGCGCGTGGTCAAGCGCTGGCAGCGCGGCACCCCGATCACCGCCGCAACCACGGTGTACGAGGGCAAGCCGGAAGACATGTACATCTCGGCGATGCACGACGATACGCCGGGCTTCGAGCGTAATTTCGTCAGCCGCACCGTTGCCTTCTACAACAACGAACTGTTCCTGATCGGCGCCGATGGCAAGCTGACCAAGGTTGATGCCCCGAACTCGGCCGAAAAGGGCGTGCGCCGTGAGTGGCTGACCCTTGAGCTGCGTGAGCCGTGGACCGTGGGTGGCAAGACCTATACCGCCGGTTCGCTGCTGGCGACCAAGTTTGATGACTTCATAGCCGGCAAGCGCGAGTTCGACGTGCTGTTCGCGCCGACCGACACCACCTCGCTGGCCGGCACCACCTGGACCAAGTCGCACGTGGTGTTGAACGTGCTGGACGACGTCAAGAACCGCCTGCAGGTGCTGACCCACGGCAAGGACGGCTGGGTAAGCAGCGATTTCACCGGTGCACCGGCCTTCGGCACCATTGGTGTAGGCGCGGTGGACGCGGACGAAAGCGATGCGGTGTGGATGACCGTCACCGACTACCTGACCCCGACCACGCTGGCCCTGGCCGAAATCGGCAAGCAGCCGGAAGTGCTGAAGACCATGCCGGCGTTTTTCGATGCCAGCGACAAGGTGATCGAGCAGCACTTCGCCACCAGCAAGGACGGCACCCGCGTGCCGTACTTCGTGGTGCACGACAAGGCGATGAAGCTGGACGGTTCCAACCCGACCCTGCTGTACGGCTACGGTGGCTTTGAAATCTCGCTGACCCCGGGCTATTCCGGTGGCATGGGTCGTGCCTGGTTGGACAAGGGCGGCGTGTACGTCGTGGCCAACATCCGCGGTGGTGGCGAGTACGGCCCGCGCTGGCACCAGGCCGCGTTGAAGCAGAACCGCCACAAGGCTTATGAGGACATGGCGGCAGTGGCGCAGGATCTGGTCACCCGCAAGATCACCTCGGCCAAGCACCTGGGCGTGCAGGGCGGCAGCAATGGCGGTCTGCTGACCGGCAATATGCTGACCCAGTACCCGGAGCTGTTCGGTGCGGTGGTCATCCAGGTTCCGCTGCTGGACATGAAGCGCTACAGCCACCTGCTGGCCGGTGCCTCGTGGATGGCCGAGTACGGCAACCCGGATACGGCGGATTGGGAGTTCATCAAGACCTTCTCCCCGTACCACCTGTTCGATCCGGCCAAGAGCTACCCGCCGGTGCTGTTCACTACATCGACCCGTGATGACCGCGTCCACCCGGGCCACGCCCGCAAGATGGCGGCCAAGATGATCGACGCAGGCAAGGACGTGACCTACTACGAGAACATCGAGGGTGGTCATGGTGGCGCGGCGAACAATGCGCAGGCCGCGCATATGTCGGCACTGGCGTACAGCTTCCTGTGGGAACAGCTGAGCAAGAAGTGATTGGTTTGAAATGATGAAAAAACAAACGCCACCGAAAGGTGGCGTTTGTGTTTGAGCCCCTCTCCCGCAAGCGGGAGAGGGGTTGGGGTGAGGGCAGAGCGGAGTGTTGATGGTGAACCGAGGCAATTGCTTTCAAAGCTAAAAAGCTAAAAAGCTAAAAAGCTAAAAAGCGTCCCCCCATCCGCCCTCCGGGCACCTTCCCCCGCAAGCGGGAGAAGGGAATAGCTCAGAGCAACAGCCAAAGCCAAAGCCAAAGCCAAAGCCAAGGTTCCTCTTATTCCTGGGCTCTGCGCCCCCAACTCTCCAACCCCCGCCCAATCCGCTCCACCGCTTCCTGCAAACGCCCAACATCCTGCGTATAGGCAATCCGCACATGCTGGTTCGCCCGGTAGTTCCCAAAATCCAGGCCAGGCGTAAACGCCACATGCTCTGTCTCCAGGAAGTGCGCACAAAACGCCTGCGCATCATCGGTAAACGCACTCACGTCGCAGTACAGGTAGAACGCACCCTGCGGCTCAACATCAATCCGGAACCCCAGCGCCCGCAACGCCGGCAACAGATAATTCCGCCGCTGCCGGAACTGCTCACGACGCTGCTCGAAGATCGCAATCGTCTCCGGCTCGAAACACGCCAGTGCCGCATGCTGCGCCATCGACGGCGCGCTGATGTACAGGTTCTGCGCAAGCTTCTCCAGCTCCGGCACCGCTCGCGGCGGCGCCACCAGCCAGCCAAGGCGCCAGCCAGTCATGCCGAAGTACTTGGAGAAGCTGTTCAACACGAACGCCTCGTCATCTACTTCCAACACGCTGGGCGCATCAAAGCCATAGGTCAGCCCGTGGTAGATCTCATCCACCACCAGGTGCCCGCCGCGCTCCTTCAGCGCCGAAGACAAACCAGCCAACTGCCCAGCATCCAAAGTGGTGCCTGTCGGATTGGCAGGCGAAGCCACCAACGCCCCAACACTGCCAGCATTCCAGTTGGCCGCAATCGACTCCGGGGTCAGCTGATAGCCACTTTCCGGCCCCACCGGCACCAGCTGCGCCGCACCTTCTACCAACCGCAGGAAATGCCGGTTGCAGGGATAGCCGGGGTCGGCCAGCAGCCAGTGCTTGTCCGGGTCCACCAGCAGGCTGGAGGCCAGCAGCAGTGCGCCTGAGCCACCCGGGGTGACCAGAATCCGCTCGGGGTCGATATCCAGCCCGTAGCGCTGGCCGTAGAAGCCAGCAATGGCCTGGCGCAGGGCTGGCAGGCCGCGCGCTGCGGTATAGCGGGTATGGCCAGCTGCCAGCGCGGCCTGGCCGGCACGTACTACCGGCTCGGCGGTGGTGAAATCGGGCTCGCCGATCTCCAGGTGGATCACGTCATGGCCTTGCTGCTCCAGCGCGTTGGCGCGGGCCAGCAGCGACATGACATGGAAGGGCGCGATCTCCTGACTGCGGCGGCTGTATGGGGCGTGTGGGGTGTTCATCGCTGCATGATAGGCGCCGTTGATGGCAGCGGGGCAAGCGCCGGGCATGGCACACTGTGGCCTGCTGCACTGGATGCACCACCGTTGTTCCGGAGCGAACCTGATGAAACCCCTTCTTTGCCTGTTGGTTGCAAGCCTGATGATCAATACCGCCGCCGCGTCCCAGCCCACCCCGCCTGATGTTGAGAAGCGTCCGCATACGGTGACCGCACCGTTCGGTGCGCAGCGCGAGGATGCGTATTACTGGCTGCGCGACGACGAGCGCAAGGAACCGGCGATGCTGGCCTACCTCAACGCCGAGAACGCCTATACAGATGCCCTGATGGCGCCACTCAAGCCACTGCAGGACAAGCTGTACGCCGAGATCGTCGGCCGCATCAAGCAGGACGACGCCAGCGTGCCCTACCGCGAGCGCGGCTACTGGTATTACACCCGCTACGAGACCGGCAAGGATTACCCCATCCACGCGCGTCGCAAGGGCGACATGCAGGCTCCGGAAGAAGTGCTGCTGGATCTCAATGTGCTGGCCGAAGGCAAGGGTTACTTCGGCATAGACGACATGGACATCAGCCGTGACAACCAGCTGCTGGCCTTCGCTGAAGACGCTGTCGGCCGCCGCCAGTACACCATCCGCTTCAAGGACCTGGCCACCGGCAAGATGCTGGACGACGTGATCGAAGGCGTGTCGGCCAATGTGATCTGGGCCGACGACAACCGCACCCTGTTCTACGTCGAGAACGACCCGGAAACCCTGCTCACCGTGCGCGTCAAGAAGCACGTGCTCGGCACCCCGGCCAGCGCCGATGTACTGGTCTACGAGGAGAAGGACGACAGCTTCTACATGGGCATCGGTCGCACCCGCGACGACCGTTTCATCACCATCGGCGTGGACAGCACCGTGTCCTCCGAGCTGCGTTACACCTCTGCCGCCAACCCGGGCGAGTTCACCGTGCTGGCCAAGCGCGAGCGCGACGTGGAATACGACGCTGACCACTACAACGGCCAGTGGGTGATCCGCACCAACGCCGACGGCGCCACCAACTTCAAGCTGGTCACCGCTCCGGAAGGTGCCACTGACCGCAAGCAGTGGAAGGATTGGGTCAAGCACGATCCGCAGGTGCTGATCGAAGGCTTCGAGCTGTTCGACGGCTATACCGCCATCGCCGAGCGTGCCGAAGCGCTGGAACGCGTACGCCTGCTGTTCGCCGATGGCCGCAGCGAGTTCGTCAAGGCCGATGAGCCGGCCTACTCGATGGGTCTGTCGGTCAACGCTGAACCGGAAACCGAATGGCTGCGTTACAGCTACACCTCGCTGACCACCCCGGCCACCACCTACGAACTCAACGTCAAGACCGGCGAGCGCCGCCTGCTCAAGCAGCAGCCGGTGATCGGCTATGACCCGAGCAAGTATGAAACCGAGCGCGTCTGGGTGACCGCCCGCGATGGCGCGCGCATCCCGGTGTCGCTGGTCTACAAGAAGGGCTTCAAGAAGGACGGCACTGCCGCCCTGTACCAGTACGCCTACGGCAGCTACGGCATGTCGATGGACCCCAACTTCAACCAGAGCGTGGTCAGCCTGCTGGATCGTGGCGTGGTCTACGCCATCGCCCACATCCGTGGCGGCCAGGAAATGGGCCGCAGCTGGTACGACGACGGCAAGCTGCTGCACAAGCAGAACACCTTCAACGACTTCGTCGACGTCACCCGCGCGCTGGTCGCACAGGGCTATGCCGCCAAGGACCGCGTCGCGGCCTCGGGCGGCAGCGCCGGTGGCCTGCTGATGGGCGCGGTGGCCAACCAGGCCCCGGGCGATTACCGGGTGATGGTTGCGCAGGTGCCGTTCGTCGACGTGGTCACCACCATGCTCGATGCCAGCATCCCGCTGACCACCAACGAGTACGACGAGTGGGGCAATCCGGAGCAGAAGCAGTACTACGACTACATGCTCAAGTACTCGCCGTACGACAACGTCACCGCGCAGGCCTATCCGTCGCTGTTCGTCGGCACCGGCCTGTGGGATTCGCAGGTGCAGTACTGGGAGCCGGCCAAGTGGGTGGCCAAGCTGCGTGACGTCAACACCGGCAGCCAGCCCATCGTGTTCCGCACCAACATGGAAGCCGGCCACGGCGGCAAGTCCGGCCGCTTCCAGCGTTACAAGGAACAGGCCGAGTCCTTCGCCTTCGTGCTGGGGCAGTTGGGCCTGGCTGACTGACGCAGCCGGGTCGTAGCGATGCCTGATACGCCGCCGCCACGCGATCCTCCCGGTCCACGCACGCGCCCACCGCGCCTGCGCTGGGCGTGGTGGCTGCTGGCCTATGTGAGCCTGGGTGTGGGCATCGTCGGTATCTTCGTGCCGGGGCTGCCCACCACCGTCTTCGTGCTGATTTCGGCCTGGGCGGCCTCGCATGGCTCCGAGCGGCTGCACCGCTGGCTGCTGGACCACCCGCGCTTCGGTCCGGCCATCCGCGACTGGCAGGCGCACGGCGCGGTCAGCCGCAAAGGCAAGTGGATGGCCAGCCTGACCATGCTGGCCTGTGCCCTGATCACCCTGTGGTGCGTGCCGCTGGCCTGGGTGAAATGGACCTCGATCAGCATCATGGCCTGTGTCTGCCTGTGGCTGTGGCTGCGCCCCTTGCCCCCCGGCGAACACTGAACGGGGCGAGATCGCGGTTCGGACTTCATGGTCCAGTGGCTATACTCCGGGGATGAACAAGACGTCCCGTTTCCTGATTCTCATCCCGGCGGCCCTCCTGCTGCTGGGTCTCAGTGCCTGTGGCAACAAGGGCCCCCTGGTGATGCCGCAGAAGCCGGTACCGATCGAGGAACAGGAAGTCACCCCGGCGGACCAGCCCGCCACTGAAAAGACCGATCCGGCCGCTGACAAGAAGGCCGACGAGGCCATTGAAGACGGAACCGGTGGTGCTGGCGTAAATGGGTAAGTCAGCAACAGGGCACATGCGTTTCAGCAAGATGCATGGCGCCGGCAATGATTTCGTGGTGTTGGACCTGCGTGACGGCAGCGCGCCGCCGGATGCGGCGCAGGCAGCGCTGCTCGCTGATCGCCACCGCGGCGTCGGCTGCGACCAGATCCTGACCATCGAGGCCCCGCGCAGCGAAGGCGCGGTCGCGTCCTACCGCATCTGGAACTCCGACGGCTCCAGCTCGCAGCAATGCGGCAACGGCGCGCGCTGCGTGGCTGCCTGGCTGGTACGCGACGGCGCGGCGCAGGGCGACGATTTCATCATCGACAGTCCCACCCGCACCCATGCCGTGCAGCGCCTGGCCAATGGCGAATATGCCGTGGCCATGGGCAAGCCCGAGTTCGAGCCGTCGCAGATTCCGCTGCTCGGCTTCCCGCGTGCACGCGAGGAATACATGACCTCGCTGCAGGGCGAGAACGTGCGTTTCGGCGCCGTGTCGATGGGCAACCCGCATGCCGTGCTGGAAGTCGGCTCGGTCGACGCCGCACCGGTGGAACGGGTAGGGCCCTTGCTGCAGCAGAACCCGTTCTTCCCGGAATCGGTGAATGTCGGTTTCGCCCAGGTAATGGATGCCGGCCACGCGCGCCTGCGCGTCTACGAACGCGGCGTTGGCGAGACCCTGGCCTGCGGCAGCGGCGCCTGCGCGGCGGCGGTGGTGCTGATGCAACGCGGCCGCCTGCAGCGTGACGCCTTGATCTCCTTGCCCGGTGGCGACCTGCGTATCCAATGGCCGGCAGACGATGCCGAGATCGTGATGTCCGGCCCGGCAGCATTCGTATTCGACGGAGAGTGGATGGGATGAACGACACAGTCGAGAAAATCGGTGCCCATGAAGTCGCGGCCTGGCTGCGGCGTCATCCGACCTTCCTCAAGCAGTTCCCCGATCTGGCGCTGACCATGGTGGTGCCGCGCGACGACGGCCCCACCGCCTCGCTCGCCAGCTACCAGCTGGAAGTGCTGCGCGACAAGAACCGCGAGCTGTCGCGGCGCTTGGCCGACCTCGGCGCCAACGCACAGATCAACGAACGCCTGGCCGTGCGTACCCACCAGCTGACCCTGGCGCTGATGCGCCAGACCAGCGCCGCCGACACCCTGCGTGCGATGGCCGCCTCGCTGGAAGAAGATTTTGCCGGCGACCTGGTGCGCATCGTCTCCTTCGACGACGTGCCGGAACTGGCCGAAGCACCGTGGCTGCAGGTTATCGCCAAGGACGACGCCAAGCTGGCACCGTTCCACGACTGCCTGCAGGACGGCGAGCCCATCTGCGGCCGCCTGCAGCAGGAAAAGAACGACGTGCTGTACGGCGAGCGGGTCAACGAAGTGTCGTCCACCGCATTGTTGCCGCTGCCGGGCGTTGGCCTGATCGCGGTAGGCAGCTACGACCCCAACCGCTTCTATCCCGGCATGGGCACGCTGTTCCTGCGCATGATGGGCGAATCGCTGGTGACGGGCCTGCAGCGCTTCCGCAGCGCCTGAGTGGAGTGACGCGGCGATGAGCGCCGTCCAGGCATTCCTGTCCTATCTGCAGGTCGAGCGCCGCATGTCGGCGCATACGCTGGACGCCTACCAGCGTGACCTCGCCGCGCTCACGCAATGGTGCGCAGCGCACGATGTCGCTGATCCGCAAACCCTGCAAGGCGACCAGCTGCGCGAGTTCGTCGCCAGCGAGCACCGTCGCGGCCTGTCGGCCAAAAGCCTGCAACGCCGCCTGTCGGCCTGCCGCAGCTTCTACGCCTGGCTGCTGAAGAACAACGTCATCGACAACAGCCCCGCCGCCGGCCTGCGCGCGCCCAAGGCACCCCGCAAACTGCCGCAGGTGCTGGACGCCGACGAAGCCGTGCAGCTGGTCGAACTGCCCACCGATGCACCGCTGGGCCTGCGCGACCGCGCGCTGCTGGAACTGTTCTATTCCTCAGGCCTGCGGCTAAGCGAGCTCTGCGCCATGCGCTGGCGCGACCTTGATACCGCAAGCGGCATCGTGCTGGTGCACGGCAAAGGCAACCGCGAACGCACCGTACCGGTAGGCTCGCATGCAATGAGCGCGTTGCAGGAATGGCGCAAGGAAAGCGCTGGCACGGCAGATAAACCGGTATTCCCAGGCCGTAACGGTGGACCGATCAGCCAACGCGCCGTACAGATCCGCATCAAGCAACTGGCGCAACGCCAGGGGCTGTTCAAGAACGTGCACCCGCACATGCTGCGGCACAGTTTCGCCAGCCATATTCTGGAATCCTCAGGCGACCTGCGTGGCGTGCAGGAACTGCTGGGGCATGCGGATATTGCGACCACGCAGATCTATACGCACCTGGATTTCCAGCATCTGGCCAAGGTTTATGATGCTGCGCATCCTAGGGCGAAGCGTAAGAGTTAATTTTTTGCTCTTTTTGGGGGGCTGCTTCCGACCCCGGGCGGCCATTGTTGCGGCCCGCCGGACCTACCACTGGGTCCGGTTATACGCTCGCTTGTTAGCCGGACCCCGCCGCCCTAAGATCGAGCTGCATCAATGGGGAAGCCAGCCATAGGGTGGTTTGTGGATAAGTCGTATAACCGGACCCACGGGTCCGTCTATTAGGTAGCTAGGCCGCTATCAGGATTTTTCGCACGATGGAAAGGACACAGGCAGACGCAATCGCAGAAGCTATTCTGGCACCGGATCTAGACCGCCAAGAAGAGACTCGGCAGAAGCGAGCAATTGACGCCGCGTATCTTTCGCTTAAGCGCAAGGTAGCTTGGCTTGCTCTCGTTGGCTCGGCCATCGGCGCTGCCTCGGCGGAACGAGCTTTTCGGTCGGAGTGATTAGGGGAGGGCTTGCCAGCTCCGCTTTAGGCTTGCTTCTCACACACCGGGCTGCGGCCTAACAGTTCATTCAAGCCGAACTCGCTTAGCGAGCCGGCTTAATTCCAGAGTTAGGCCTCACAGCCAGGCTCTGATTCGTTCTGTAACAGGAGATTTCATGTCCGACCTCGTCCCCAAGTCATCGATGGAACTCGTCGATCCGCAAGCTCAGATCATCTTGGATTTCCTGAAGGAGATCGGGCTTCCCCATGACAACATCATTGCTACACGGGACGAACGGGCGATCATCGGCCAGAATCTTCCTCGCTATATCCAGTCACTCCCTGCGGACGTGAAACACGGGGCTAGGTACCTGTCGAAATTCGTAGTCGGTGCCGGCATAGGTCTTTTCGACTACTCCCTAAATGCGATATGGAACGAGGTGGTGCTAGACCTCCATAAGAAGGTCATAGGCTACGGATTGGAGATTTTCTACGACGCCGCAATCGGTGGGAAGGCTCGCGAGTTCTACCAATCAGAGTCTGACCTACGATCAGTCAAGGACGCCGTGCTTTTGGACACGTGCCGCAAGCTTGAGCTTATTAGCGACACTACCCACAAGAAGCTGAAGCACATCCTCGATATGAGGAACGACATCGGCATTTCGCACCCGACGAACTACACGATCAATGCTTTTGAGCTACTTGGCTGGTTGCAAACGTGCATTCAAGACGTCCTTAATGACCGTCCGACCGAAGCTGCACTTCAGGTCCAAGCATTCATACAAAACCTAAAGAATTACACCCAGCCTCTGGATCAGGCAAATGTCGCAACGATTTCAACAAAAATCGGCGCCCTACCCTCTCACCATTGCGGCAACGTACTCCGCACGATGTTCGGAATTTACGTATTGCCTGACACCGACCCGCAAGTTAGAAAAAATATCTCGCTTCTGGCGGTCCCAGTATGGAACGCGAGCACAGACGATACAAAATACCGACTTGGCCTCACGCTCGAGGGATACAACACGAACCTGTATCGCGAGAAGCATCAGCTAGGAGAGCAATTTCTCCAGTCTGTTGGCGGAAATGCATTTCGCTCCAATTCTGAACGAGCGATCATTGTTGATGGCCTCCTCGATCAGTTGTTAGAAAAGCACCAAGGTTGGGATAATTTCCATCACGAGGCGCCAATTGCCGACAGCATCTCTTCGTACATAGGCGGTCAGCAGGACATACTTCCCAATTTCGCTGCAAAGTTCGTCAAGACCATTCTGATGTGCAGAATTGGCAGAGGCATTAGCTACTGCAGAGGTGTCTCTCCGCGCGGCCTCGCGTATTACGACCGCATGATCGCGCTGCTTGGCGACCAATTTACGCCGCTCGCACTTGCAACTCTGACGCACTACGAGCTTCAGGCGAAGCTAGAGAGTACAATTGGGCGCGAGCAGGCCTGCCTGGCCTTGACGGTTTTAAGAGCCGGAGTTGTGAATCTGCGACTAGTGGAATGCATCGACTTTCTCTTGGCCAACCTACCCAATAGCGGCAAAGTCGTTTTTGATTCCCGCTTTAAGTCGCTATCTGCTAGCTACATCTCGTGGTGAGGCCTAACAAGTCGTCCAAGCCGATGCCGCTTCGCGGTCCGGCTTAACTCAGAGCGTTGAACGTCCGCTTCTGGCCGCAGGGCGTCAAGCGGCCCTAAACGGACATAGACTTGTTCGGGATGAACGGGGTGATCCACCAAGGAAGCCCGTGGGTGATTGAGATCGCCGACGGGCAAGGCGGACATGAGCTAAACTAGAGATGATTACTGCAGGTTAGGGGGCCTGACTATGATCCGACCACCGCCTTGGGTGATGAACAAACCGTTCCCAGAGGGACGGATCCGATATGTATTAGTGCAGGCCGCCGAGGCCGCCGCCCTCGCTGCTATACGCTACACCCTACTGCCGCGCCTGATTTCCGGCCAACTGCGAGTGAGGGGTGTCGTACGAATTGCTGAGCAGACAGTATGAGCAAGAAGAAGCTTAGCAATCCGTTTTCGACTGGCGGCGGAGGCGTCCTGTTTGAGGCTCATGTGCAAGCCGCGTTCGTCACCTTGATGATAACTGGCGGCTATGCGCCATGCTTTCCATCTAAGCCAATTGTAGAAATAAAACTCCAAGGCAAAGTTGATGGGTACGCGACCGATGACCTGATCGTCACAACGGAGGACGCATCCAGCAAAGTGACGCGAAAAATGCTTGGGCAGGTTAAGCACTCCATAGCGTTTACTAAAGGCGACAAGTTGCTGGGGGAAGTTCTGCAAGCGGCGTGGGATGACTACAACAACACCGCCGTGTTCACCCAAGGCAAAGATACGATCGCATTGATTACGGGGCCTCTCAGTGGCGTGGACCAAAACAACGTGCCTTGGATCCTCGAACACGCCAGGGCAACCGCCAGTGCCGAAGAGTTCTATCGGCACGTCAAGCAGGCAAACTTTAGCCCTGCCAAGTGCGAAGAGAAGTTGGACGCCATCAGACATCACCTTGATGCCGCAAACAATGGAGAGTCATTGTCTGATGAGGATGCTTTTCAGTTCTTGCGGCATTTCCACCTGCTCGGGTACGACTTGGACATCGAGAGCAGCGTGACGAAGTCCTTGCTTCATTCGCACATCGCCCAATACCAGAAGGAACTCCCTGTTGTGGCATGGCTGCGTGTAGTTGAGTTTGTTCAGAAGATGAACAAGCACGCGGCAAGCATAGCCAAGAGCAGCATTCCTGAAGACTTGCTGGAGATGTTCAAAGAGAGGGTCCCGATTGAATTTCCGAAGGAGCTATCAGCGAAAACGCCGCAGTCAATCACCGACTGGACCAGCCATCCCGATGCGAGCTATATAGCGATGGCTCTGCTGATAGGGGCATGGAATGAAAAATAGCGACACCCAGGAAATTTCCAGCCTTCTTGGGGTCAGCTATGAATCATGGCTCCCAAAGGCAAAGGAAGTACTTCAAAGACCGGATAGCCCTCTTTCGGTCAAGGATGGAGTGTGGAAGGTCTCACGTCGAGCCGAGCTACTGCAGCTTTTGGGGTCGCGGATTCTGGACCAGAACCTTGATGCTTTCCGAGCTACTGCTGTCAAGGTGTTGAAAGAACGTGATCCCGCATTTGAGCTTGCGACAGGTGAACGCTACGCAGCGAGCATTTATGGAAAGGTGCAATCCTATTCGCCGGCCTTCCGTAAAGGGTTAGCCGAAGGGCTGGCTCTAATCAGCAATAATCCCGACACGTTCCCCAATGCTTCGCACGGAAAGGCGGAGACAGTTGGCATTGTGGCTGTCAGGGAAATCTTCGCCGATGCAGACTGGGTTATTTGGGGGAGCCTGAATAACCTGCTGCCGACTCTGGCTGAGGTAGCCCCTAAAGAATTCCTCGACGCGGTCGACGCGGCGCTTCAACTCGAACCATGCCCATTTGATGAGCTGTTTGCCCAAGAAGGGAATGGCATGAGGGGGGGGAACTACTTAACTGGGTTGCTCTGGGCACTGGAGGGATTGGCTTGGGACCCTGACTTGCTTGTCAGGGTTTCAGTGCTGCTTGCCGAACTGGCAAGCCATGATCCCGGCGGCAACTGGGCTAACCGCCCGTCGAATTCGCTTGTCACCATCTTGCTGCCTTGGTTACCTCAGACTCTGGGCTCCATCGAGAAGCGCAAGGTTGCAGTTCAAACCGTGCTTGCTGAGCAGCCTAAAGTTGGCTGGAGTCTATTGCTTCAACTCTTGCCTGGCCACCACCAGGTGTCTTCCGGATCGCACAAGCCCGAGTGGCGAAAGTCTATTCCCAAAAATTTGGAGAAGGGTGTTTCGCACAAGGAGTATTGGGACCAAGTAATCGCATATTCTGAACTTGCGGTCCGAACAGCAGGCAACGAGCCGGGAAAGCTGGCCCAGTTGGTCTCTCGGCTCGATGATCTCGTACGCCCGTCTTTCGACGAGCTGCTCAACAGGCTCAAGTCAAATGACATTGTTGGATTGCCAGAAGGTCAGCGCAGGGAAATATGGGACGCACTCGTCAGCTTTGCCAGCAAACACCGGAAATTTGCAGATGCTGAATGGGCTCTGCCTGGTGACGCGGTTGAGCAAATCGAGGAGGTGGCCAAGACGCTCGCGCCAAAGGACCCCTTCGATCTGCACCAGTACCTTTTCAGCGAGAGGGACTTTGATCTCTACGAAGAGACGGGAAATTGGCAGGAGCAGTTCAGAAAACTTGAGGCGAAGAGAGAGGCTGCTATCCAAGAGATCTTGGATGCCGGGGGCGTCTCCGAAGTTCTCCGGTTTGCCGAAGCTGCTCGATCCCCGACACATGTGGGGCTTGCGTTGGGCGGCATCGACAATGATTCAACCGATCAACATCTCTTGCCCGATTTTCTGGATCATTCGACTGGGAAGTTGAAGGATTTTGTCGGTGCATATATTCGGCGGCGTTACAGCGTCATGGGCTGGGAGTGGTGCGACGGCGTCGTCGGATCCGATTGGACCTTGAATCAGAAGGTTGGGTTCTTATGCCAACTGCCGTTCTCCAAAGACACTTGGGACCGCGTAACCAGCTGGCTAGGATCTGATGAGGGCTTATATTGGTCGGCGGTATGGGCAAATCCATACCAATCGGACGAGGAACTTTCGTTTGCTATTGCCAAACTAATCGAGTTTGAGCGCCCTCATCCCGCAATCGAATGCCTCTATAGAGCACTTCATGACAAGCAACCCATCATCGTCGAGCAGGTTGTCCAAGCATTGCTTTTGGCCGTTTCTTCCACTGGCCAGGCAAATTCGATGGACACCCACCATGTCGAGGAACTGATCAAATTCTTGCAGTCAGAACCATCGGCTTCTAAAGACGATCTCTTTCGCATCGAATGGGCCTATCTTCCGCTGCTGGGTTCTCTTGGCCAGGGAAAGCCCAAGCTTCTCGAGCGCAAGCTGGCGACCGAACCAGAGTTCTTCTGTGAGATCATCAGGCTGATCTATCGATCCCAAAAAGATGATGCGCCGTCTGTCGAACACACCGAGGACGTGAAAGCCATCGCTACGAATGCTTGGCGACTTCTGCATGACTGGAAAACTCCCCCTGGAACTCAGATCGATGGTGCTTTCTCAGGGCCGTGCTTCTCCAAGTGGCTGGAGACAACCAAAGTTATTTGCGCAGAGTCGGGACATTTGGATGTCGCTTTGATCCAAGTGGGCGAGGTATTGATACACGCTCCCTCTGACGCTAATGGACTGTGGATAGACACTGCCGTCGCCTCAGCACTTAATGGCCGAGATAACGAACTCTTGAGAAGAGGGTTTAGCACGGCGGTCTACAACTCTCGCGGAGTTCATTGGGTGGATCCTACCGGGAAGCCCGAGAAAGAGCTTGCTCAGGAGTATCGACGCAAGGCTGAGGACGTTGAAAATGCAGGCTTTCAGCGATTCGCAGTATCACTCAGGGAAGTTGCAGCGGATTATGATCGGGAGGCCGAGCGAGTTATTGCAGATCATCGGAGTCGTTCAGTCGAGGCAGGTTGAACGGGTTTCTATTTCGACATGGTAAAGACCCTTTGGCTCGTTATCGCTTTTGCAAGATTGATGTCCGCCCGATCTGATGCCGAAGGCAGCTGATCACATCGATGGCTTCGACTGTTGCTTTGACGTCGGCTGCTGGCCGCAGGGCGTCATCCGACCCAAAGCGGACGTCTGCACGCCTTTCGAAAGACGTTTGATGTGGTTGCCGAGCGGGCCGCGTGACCGGTTGTATGCTGGCTTGCTAGCCGGAACCGGCCGACCTAGAATCGAGCTATAAAAAGGACAAAGCCCGCCACGCGGTGCTTTGTTGGTGATTTGTACGGCCGGACCCGCGGGTCCGGCCAAACGGAAGCTAGACCTTAATATCAGCAACAGGGGAATCTTGTGGATTCAATCGCAGTATTAATGGGGGTGGTCATTGGGACGGCCGGGCTTGTGGCAATCGTATCGAGTTTATTTTATACCAAGAAGGCTAGTGCTGCTGTATTACGAATCGCCGCACTTGAAGCAAACGCAAACGAGCACCAGAAGGAGATTCACCTCCTTGAGGCAGCGCACCTCAAGGCTAAGAACGACGTCGATATAGAGCATCATAGCCTCGCCAAACACGCACGAGAGAAGTATTTCACCGAGGGAGTTCAGCATGGTCTAGTATCAAGCCAGAAGGATCATCTGATTGAAATTACTAATATTCGAGCCGCCCATCGAGAGGAGCTCGCAGAGCGCGAAGCTCAGGCTGAAAAGCACGGTCGGGCATTAGCCAAGGCAGAGCACGAGGCTCAAGTGAAAGCCTTCGGAGTGGAAATACGGCCTTACGTAAAAATCGAGAAGGACGTTGGGGTAATTTGGGATAGTCACAAAAGCTATACCGGGTACCAATACCAGCTTCTCGTTAATGGCATTCCAGCCTTCCAGCCGCATGTGGTGGTTGAACACAGCGAAGAGATTAAGGAAGTGGATAAGCAGATGGTTGCAGAGCTAGTGAAGCTCGCTCACAAAGCAGCAGACGCCGCGGCCAAGGTTTATCTCGGTGGAGCATCGCCGGGCGCACTAGTCATAGGGCCGGAAATAATTCAACAAGTTAAGGTCTAGCAAGTCAGCCCAGCCGCTCCGCGGCTCGGCTCAATTCAAGTGCCAGGCATTAAGGGGCAGGTCTGTGCGCGTTGACTTAGCCCTCATTGGCGGTGACAAACTACTCACCCGCCGACGTCAGCGTGGGATCGATTGCAGCTGTTTATAGGTCACAGTTGGGTTGGAAATTATGAAGGCTCCTATTTATTGCGCTGTATGTATTCCTGGTTGAGGCCTCACTTCGATTTCTTCTGTTCTAGATGCGCGCTTGGGTATTGGTTGCTCCATGACGCCACAACCCGAAGCAGACATACTTCAGGGCGCTCAATCCAACCAGACCCATTCGCTTCTTCTCCGGCACCCACGCACCCATGCTGACGTCCTACCTGCTGTTCTTCTTCGCCGGCCTGGGCGTCTTCAACGGTGCGGCGCTGTCGGTCTACCTGCTATGCCGAAAGCCCGTCCGCCCTGCCCAGAGCTGGTTGGCGGTCTTGGTGCTGATGCTCAGCCTTCGCACCGGCAAGTCCCTGCTGTTCTACTTCTGGCCCGACATCTCCAAGCTGGTTCTGCAGGTCGGTTTGACCGCCTGTTTCTTCATCGGCGTCTGCCTGATCGGTTTCGTGCGCGCCTGGCTTGATCCCGATGGCCGGCAGACCTGGAACGATGGGGCAATCGCCTTGGGCCTGCTGGTGCTGGCGACTGCCTTTGGTATCGCCTGGCCGTATACCGACAACGTCTGGCTGTGGGCTGGTCCGGTGTGGGCCTCCATCCAGGTGGTTTGGCTGGTATGTCTGCTGGTGGCAACGGTGCTGTTCCTGCGCGGCGGCAAGCAAGATCGAGCCGATGCGGCGCCCGGCGCGCTGAGCCGCAGCCACGTCGTCTCGGTGATCGCGGGCGTGGGCGTGATCTGGCTGGCCTATGCCACCGCCGGGCTGACCTCTTACATCGTCGGTGCGCTGTCCTTCTCGCTGGTGCTGTACCTGAGCATCAGCGTTGCGCTTGCCCGGCGTAAGCCTGCTCCAGTCGCCGAGCCTTACCGCGACCGTAAGATCGCGCCCAGCGAAGCCGAGGCGACCTTGCGCGCCCTGCATGCGCTGATGGCCGACGAGGGCCTGTACAAGGACGCGGGTCTGACCCTGGCCAAGCTGGCCAAGCGGCTCAACATACCTAATGCCCGGTTGTCGCAGCTTCTTAACGACAACCTCAAGACCGCCTTCAAGCCCTACCTGGCGCAGGTTAGGATCGAAGCTGCAAAGCAGTTGCTGCGTGCGCAGGCGTCGGCATCGATGGACGATGTGGCGGAGGCGTCCGGCTTCCTGTCCACTTCCACCTTCTACAGCAGCTTCAAAAAGATGGAAGGGAGCACGCCTGCGGCGTGGCGGCAGGCCCAGTCGCGCTTGGCGGCGGGCTCCTGAAACGTGTTTGGTGAGTCCGTAAACACGCTTCAGTAATTTGATTCGTAAAGGAATTTCGCAGACTTCGGGGCACCCATCCTGCGGAGTCTTTTCATGTCAGTAACGCGTTTCAAGCCGGGCACTGCCGGTGTGCTATCGCTGCCAGCACGCCTCATCCGATGGTTCGCCGTGGCCAGCCTGGCGTTGTGGTTCGGCGGGCTTGCACATGCCGATCCGGTCGCGGATCAGCGTGAGATCTCGGTGGTCATCGAGGACTATCTGCGTGGCAGTTCCTACAACCAGAGCGATCGGCTAAGCCGCGCCTTCCATCCTGATGCGCGGCTATATCTGAGCCAGGGCACGGACGGCATGCGCGAGGTGGGCATCGCCGAATACAGCAGCTGGTTCGGCAAGAACGCGGGGCAGTTCAATGACCGTGTCGGCCGTCTGCTCGGCATCGAGGTCGAAGGCAACATCGCCACCGCCAAGGCGGAGATTCTGATCAGCAAGGATCAGGCACGCTACGTTGACCTGTTCCTGCTGAAGAAGCTGGAAGGGCGTTGGCTGATCATCAGCAAGACCGCCACCCGCGAAACCGCACCCGCCCATGGCCGCCAGGTACTGCTGGCGGTATCCAACGTGGACATCATGCCCGGCACACGCCTGAGTGCCGGCAACAGCTTCTCGGAGCTGATCCATGCCTATGCGGGCTTCCGTGAGGCTGGCTATGGCGTGCAGTTTGTCAGCCCCGAAGGTGGCGCCGTGCCGCTGGCCTACATCGACACCAGCATCCGCGAGCACAAAGCCGGCATCTATGACGCCGATATGATGTGGGCGCTAGCCAACACGCGCCGGCCCGACGAGGTGACGGCCAGCGACTACGCCGCGCTGATGTATATCGGCGGCAGTGCCGCGATGTATGGCGTTGCCGAGCACCCCGGCATGCAACGCTTGGCGGTGCGCATCTACGAGCAACGGGGCGGCATCGTCTCGGCGGTCTGCCACGGCAGCGCCGGGCTGGTGAACCTGACCCTGTCCGATGGCTCTGCGCTGGTCAGCGGAAAGCGTGTCACCGGCTATCCAGACGCCTACGAGGACATGAGCGCGGCGTACTACAAGACCTTCCCGTTCTCGATCGAGCAACGCCTGCGCGGGAGCAACGGCCAGTTCAGCCACGGCGCGCGCGGCGCATCGCATGTGGAAGTTGATGATCGGCTCATCACCGGCATGAACTGGGAATCTACCCGTGGCGTGGTGGCAGCGATCATCCAGCGCTTGGAGGCTGATAGTGCTGCACTACAGAACGAAGCCCAAGCGGGTGGTTGAGTAACTGTAGCCAAGCCGGAGTGCCCGTTGCTGGATGGGAGCGGGCAGGATCGATGACCATTCCGGATGAAGGCAGTTTCAGCCCATCGCTCGCTGCACATCCGGTATCGATCACCTGCTTGCAAGTCTTGTGGTGAATGCGAGACGTCTGAACTAGGATTGCGCTTCAAGTCGAACAAGGCAGTTGACTATGCATCGCTTGGCCTTTTTGCTTTCTGTTGCGTTCTTCAGCGGCTGTGCCCAGGCGGATACGGCTTGGCGGGGCACAAGCA
The DNA here is from genome assembly GCF_056759195.1 of Stenotrophomonas sp. STEN083. NCBI lineage: Bacteria > Pseudomonadati > Pseudomonadota > Gammaproteobacteria > Lysobacterales > Lysobacteraceae > Stenotrophomonas > Stenotrophomonas sp. STEN083. The sequence continues at coordinate 29,518 of NZ_JBRRCU010000046.1, forward strand.
CCCAGTCGCTGGTCAGCGGTTCGGGCGATATATCAAATGTCGGCGGCGCAGCAGTGACCTTGTCCGCCGAGGCGACGGGTGCAAATCAGTTCGTCGGTGCCATTACCACGATTGACGCAGCGGCCTTTCAAGGACGGGAAGTAGTTCTCGCCGGCACGCTTCTGGTCAAAAGCGGCACCGGCAACGCTGCGCTCTGGGTCCGCGCGGACGGCCCCGAAGAGCCGTTGGCCTTCGCAAGCACGGGTGACCAGCCTGTGCGCCTCAATGAAGGCTCCCAGCCGCGAGAGGCCCGGCTCTACATCCCGGCAGCCGCGACCAGTCTCAAGCTCGGGGTGACGCTTGGCAGTGCAGGGCGGGTAGATGTGGAGTACCTCACGCTAAAAGCCGAGAGTGCAGTCCAGAGCAATATATCCGCCTATGACATGCTCGATAACGCCATTTCCATCATCCGCGCGAACGCGCTGAACGCAAACCGTGTGGATTGGGCCGCCGAGCGGAAGTCACTTCTTACCCCAGACTTGAAGAAGCTTCCCGCACAGGAGGCGTACAGCAGGATCCAGACGGTTTTGACTGCGCTTGCAGACCGGCATAGCTCCGTGCAGGCGCCAAGTGCCGTTTCGACCTATCGCGCAGGTGCAGTCGCGACGCAGGCCATGGAAGCCAGGCCAATGCAGGACATCGGCTATCTGTTGGTGCCGGGCCCGCGCGGCACTGATCCCAAGGCCGGGGATATCTTCAGCACCGAACTTTGTGAGCACATCGCAGGCTTGGCGAAAACTGCAAGCAAGGGCTGGATCATCGACCTTCGCGATAACACCGGAGGCAATATGTGGCCGATGATCAAGGGGCTGAGGCCATTGTTGGGTGGCACCGATCTTGGTGCATTCCGGGACCGCAATGGTGTGATCACACCTTGGCGCGCCCAGCCTTCCAAGGGGTGCGATGTTGATCTTTCCCACAGCCGCGTGGCCGTGCTTGTGGGGCCCAGGACGGCAAGCTCCGGCGAGGCGGTGGCGGTTGCGTTTCAAGGCCGCCCTGGCACCAGCTTCTTCGGGCAGCCGACGGCGGGACTCTCGACGGCCAACCAGTCGTTTGCGCTTCCTGACGGCGGCGCTATTGCATTGACGACAGCGGTATTTCTCGACCGTACGGGAGTTGCGTATCTGCAAGGTATACAGCCGGAAAATCCCGTGCCCCGTGAACAAGATGCAGTTACAGCAGCGGCAGCATGGTTGCGCTCGCAGCCTTGATGGCGTGCTGATGGCGGGAGCCCAAAACCGGGGTCAGAGTCGAATTGTTTGAAGGCGGAGCCAAGTGCTCTACCAGAATGGCCACAGCTTGAAGTCGTGAGGAAACCGAAACCGAGTTTTCAGTTGACGGCGGGAGGTGACGCCGTGCTGCTCAATGGCGCATAGAGGCCGTCATAACCGGGTATCAACCCAGCTCCCGGCAGGTAACCCCGCTTGTCGCCAACGTGCCGATTGCCCGCGATCGAGGTGACACCGCATTCCGGCACACAGACCCAGGCTGTGCCGGCCGGCCCGCGCACATAGAGGCTGTGTGGGTTCAGGTCGGACAGCAGGTATCCGGCTGGCTCATAGTCGGGTGCCGACTGTCTGCCCTTTTCGCGACTGGCATGGACGTTCCCCAGCAGCGCAATCACTGCGGGCACGGCGTTGTATGCTGCCCTGATGCGCGTGGCCATGCCGGCGTCCCGCGATCCTGGCATGCTATCGTCGATGGCCAGCACGCTGATTCGTGTGCCTTCCGCACGCAGTGTTCGCAGCCGGTGCAACAGTTTCAGCATAGCCGCGCTGGATCGCCCGTCCTGGGGCTGGCGTGTCCAGAATTGGCTGGCTAGAAGTGCAGTCTGGTCCGCATCGGAGCCCTTGCTTGTCAGGAAGTTGTCGAGGCTTGTCTGCTCTTCGATTGGAATCTCCAGCGCGACTACCACTGGATTTCCTGACGTTGCGCTGGCGCATGCCAGGTCGCCAATCAGTGCTGGTGCCTCGTTGGTGCCATGGACTTCACCTACGAGCAGCAGGCCCGCAGAGGGCATGTTCAGAGGCCAGCTGCAGTTGGTGTTCTCATTGGCTGAAGCAACGTCATTTGCGAATGCACCTGACGCCAGCAGCAGAAGTGGAAGGAGTGACTTCATGTCGAGACCCTTTGTCGAGATGCATCCGTGGCACGCCGTCACTGTATACGGTTGCGGCCGACTGCCGTCTTTGTGGAACAGGCAAGGGACGTATGATGCAGGACTTGGTTTTCCTTCGCTTGATCGCTCGGCATCCCCATGACCAAACTGCTCATGACAAGAATCGATGTGCCCGGCTGGGCACGTCCGTTTGCAATGGATATCGATGCGGAGTTCGGCGCGCGGCTCCATCAGGCCGATTCTCAGATGGCTGAAATCCATGCCGCTGCTCATCAGCTGGTCCAGCGTTACGTTGACGAGGTGGCGGACGACATGCTGTTCCCCGACAAGGGGAGAATGACCGGGGATTACTACGTTTCCGAGCTGCGTTGTGACGTTTCGAAGACTGATTCTTTCCCGGAGGCTGAAGCGCACCGGCTAAGCCTGTGTGTGCGCTGCCTTGAACACGCCTTCGTGCAGCAACAGACAGATTTTGACTACCTCGGGCTCGAGGTGCATTTCCTCTGGAATGAGGAAAGCGCAAGCTTCGAAGCTACCGGCGATATCGATTCAAGTTCGATCTGAGCAGGCCGGTGCTAAGTGACCATCTGATTTGAACTGCCACGCTGAAAGCAACGTCACCAGCGAGAATCGCGCTAAAAAGTGGAATCAGGTGATTGCAGGTCCCGTGCCCCTGCATCTCGGGAAATTGCTGCAGCCCAGGAAGCGTTGCCCCGTGCTTCTATTGACCCGCTGCACCAATGCGCCTCCGCAACGAGGGCAGGGCGCGGCATCTGGCGCTGGATGTTCCGGTGCGGCCAGCGTTGGTTCCATACGCTGATTGATTGGCACGGGTGCATCTTCCACTGTCTTCAACGACTGGATCATTGCCAGCAGTTGTTCGCCGCCGATCAGTTCGATGGACTTGTCGCGCGCGAAGGCCTCCGCATCCGGAGTGAACGTGCCGATACAGACAATCATTACGGCCTGCGCTTGATGGTGGGCAAGAAGCCCTGCCATCTCGCGCACCACGCTGACACCCATCTGTTGGCGCTTCCACTGCTTGCATTGCACCAGCGTGCGCTGCCCTTCCTTGCGCAGGATGAGGTCGATGCCGCCATCTGGGCCTCCTAGTCCGGTTTCTTCCACCGCATAGCCCTGGCGGCGGAATGCTTCCCCTACGAGTTGCTCGAATTGGCGCCAGCCACCGGCCGCCAGGCTTTCGAGCGTGGTGCGTGTGTCCAGGAAGCGGCGGCGTTTGCGGGCATTGAGGTAGGAGGCAAGGGCGGCGATCCAGCAGATGGCGAGCAGCATCCATGCCAGCAATGCGAAGGTCCCGCCCAATTGTTGCGCAAGACCCTGCGTAAGCGCCCCGCCTTTGTGCGACAGCACCCATGTGACGCCGTAGCGCACGACGATGAAGCCGATGATCCCTGCGAGGATGCCTACTGGCCACGGCATGGTTGCCAGTGCGCCGATAGAAGGTTGTCTTGTTCTGCGTCCCATGCGAACCCCCTGTTCCAGAGGGCAACTTAGCGCTTAGGTTGGGTGTTGTCAGCAGGTTGGTCGATTTGTAGGAGTGCGGTGTAAGGCGCGAAGCTTGTTGTGTTGGGTGTTTGGCAGCTGGTTGTGCTGGTGGTGTTCTTGCTTCGCGGCTTACGCCGCTTGTGTCTGCCAGCCGAGTAGATTGTGGTTGAGAGCGGAGTGCGGCAGCCCGTTACGTCGCGGTGCCCAGAAGCACGTGTAGGAGTTGGGGC
>NZ_JBRRCU010000047.1:0-33389 GCF_056759195.1 Stenotrophomonas sp. STEN083
GCCAACGGCACGCCCACTCGCGTCCCCCCCGGGAAGAGCGGTGCAGCCCCCGCAATCCAAGGGGGGGACGGCGACACTACCATCCGCAACTACGGAATCCGGGGGGGCGGCGCCGGCGCCGGCGCCGGCAATGACACCATCAACAATCATCAGGGTGGTTCCTGGGATATGTCTGGCCGTGTTTCCTCATTTGGCGCCGGCAACGACAACTTCCGCAACATGGGTTTCCTGGTACTGAAGGACAGCCGGTTTGATTTTGGCGACGGCAGCAATGGCTTCAGCAATACCGGCACCATCAGGGTTACGGGCGCCAACCTGATAGACATGGGTGCGACTGGTTCCGCACGCTTCACCAATGCCGGCCTGTTGGATTTCACCAACGGCAAGGCCGGTGACAGCCTGGCCATCGCAGGGCATTTTGGCGGTGTTGGCAACATCAACCTGGACGTCGATTTGACCGCGGGCGTTGGCGACTGGTTGTCCGTCAGCGGAGTTGCTGCGACCGGCACCCAACAGAAGCTCAACATCGCTTTGCTCGATGGCTTGCCGAGCTCCGACTCGCTCAACCAACCGTTGCAATTGGTGCAGGTCGCAGGCAATTCCAACCCCAATGCGTTTGTCGCAGGCCAGGTGCTGGGCATATCGCCGGCGGACTTCCTGAAGCTGGACATGAGCATGGCGGTGGAGAAGGTTGCCGGCACCAAGGGTGGCAACTACCTGCTGTCGATCACCCCCAAGGTTGCTGGCCTGAATGCTTCCGGCACGCTTGTGTCTGCAGCCGCAATGGGCGTGGACAGCCTGCTGTCCAGTACGTCGGGTAACTGGCGTGAGCGTGCGGCGATGATTCACTCCTCCTCCGCCTTGCCAGGCCTGAAAGGAGTCACGCCGTGGGTACGTGGCTTCCGCGATACCGGCGGCATGAGCTCGAACAACATGGTTGGCAACTTCGGTCAGGCACACAGCGCAAACCTCAACCAGGACAACAGCGGTAGCGAGATCGGCTTCAACCTGGATGCAGGCAATGGCTTCAGCATCGGCGCAACGGTGGCCAAGTCCGAAGCCAAGCAGTACCTGGCCCACGGCTATGGTACCGATACCCTGCAGGGCTCCAGCGTGGGCATGTATGCCACCTGGAATTCGCAAGCTGGCACCTACATCGACGCCTCCGTGCGTGGCATGCAGTTCGATGCCTACCTGGACACCGTCGCTGGTCGTCAGCAGGGTCAAGGCAACGCACATATGCTCAACGTGGAGTCGGGCCGCACCTGGACACTGCGCAATGGCTTGAATGTGGAACCGCAGGCACAGTTCACTTCGACCAAGGTGTCGGGCATGAACGTGCGCGGTGACAAGGCGGTCATGCAGACCGAAGCCAGCAATTGGCAGCGCGGCCGTGTCGGTGTATCGATGTGGAAGTCCTACCGCGGTGTATCCGGCTGGAACGTTACACCGTACGGCCAGGTCAATGCCGTGCATACGCTCAATGGCACCTTGGACTACAACATCAACCGTGATTTCCACGGTCAGTTGAACAGCGAAGGCACCATGGCAATGTTCAAGCTTGGCCTCAATGCAGCCAAGGGCCGTTTCAAGCTTGGCAGTGCGCTGAACTGGCAGAGTGGCAACCAGCTCGACAGCGGCTTGGGCGTTCAAACCCAGCTGAATTACGTCTGGTAAGTGATGCGTGAAGGCGGCCCGGCGACGTAGTCGCCGGGCCGTTGCAGTCTTTCTTCTGAAATGTACCCTGCCATCTGTGCAGGGCGCTGGAGCATTGAATCATGAGCATGCAAGAAGACACGGCCCCGCCGGCCACAGCACCTGCAATAGAACCCGCACCGCGCGAGGAATGCATCCCAGCAGCGGCTACTGACAGCACCGACGCCAGTACCCCGCCGCCGAAGACGCCAGAAAAATCCTGTTCGCGTGGATTGTATGATTGGCTCAACAGCAATCACGTATCACTGGCGATAACGTCCTATCAAAGCGGCCGTGTATATCTGGTTGGTAGCAACAACAAGGGCCAAGTAGCGTTCTTCGAACGGATATTTGAACGGGCAATGGGGATCGTTGGTGATGCCAACCGCATCTACCTCGGCACGCTTTACCAGCTTTGGCGCTTCGAGAACGTACTGCGCCGTGGCGAGGTGATCCATGGCGAACACGACAAGTGCTACGTCCCAAGGAACGCCCAGACCATTGGCGATTTGGATATCCATGAACTCGGCATCCAGTCCAATGGCAAGGTGATATTCGTCAATACCAAGTACTCCTGTCTTGCCGAGCTGAGCCAGACCCACAGCTTCAAGGCCGTGTGGAAGCCAACGTTCATCAGCAAGCTGGCGCCGGAAGATCGCTGCCACTTGAATGGCCTGGCGATGGTTGACGGAGAGGCCCGCTACGTCACCGCCGCTTGCCGCAGCGACATCGTCGATGGCTGGCGCGACCGCCGCCGCGATGGCGGCGTTGTGATTGACGTGCGGACCAATGAAATTGTTTGCGAAGGTCTATCGATGCCCCACTCGCCACGCTGGGCCAACGGTCGGCTGTGGCTGCTCAATTCCGGCACCGGTCATTTTGGCTTCGTAAATTTCGAGGAAAAGCGTTTTGTGCCGCTGGCCTTCTGTCCCGGTTTTCTTCGTGGTTTATCGATCATGGGCAATTACGCAGCGGTTGGCCTGTCAAGGCCAAGGTACGAACGGTTTGAAGGACTTGCATTGGACGATGAGCTGAGAGCACGTGACGCCGATCCATGGTGCGGCATCCAGTTGCTTTCGCTGACAACGGGCGATGTCGTCCATTGGATACGATTCGACGGTGACGTTAGCGAGCTTTTTGACGTCTGCTTCCTGAAAAATGTAGAGAACCCGATGATGATCGGCTTGGTGACCAACGATGTCCGCGAGCTGATAACGCTCGAGTCGGACCTGCAGGCGGAGAGCTGAGCAGCCACTGTCGCTCGCAAGCATGTGCTTCGTCTCGCGCGATGAGCTGGCGGTCAGCGCCGGACGAAACGGCTGTCCAGGCGCATCGCGAAGTGCGCCCTCACTTACCCTCTCCCGCACGGGAGAGGCGACAACACCCGGCACAACGGCGGTCTGCGTCCACTACAGCGCGCTGCGTCAGCGGCCAGACCAATCTCTCTCCTGCGCGGGTTCTGCATACCCATCCACAGGCTGTCATGCCTGCAGCAACGACAAGGCCGCTCGCAGTGCGGCAACTTGCGCCGGATCGGTCTGCGACCAGTCCGCCTGCAACCCGTTCAACAGCGGGTTGTGGTGACGCATGGGAGAACGCACCAAGTGCCTGGCCGAGCCATGCAGTTCAAGGCAACCCGAATCCCGTGCTACCTGTTGGATATTGCCAGCATTCAGACCTGCGCCGGCCATCACCGAAATCCTGCCGCGTGCCTGCTGCACAAGGGCGGCAAGCGCAAACCTGCCCGACTCCGCACTTTCATGGCCAGCAGAACTGAGCACCCGCTCGCATCCCAAACCGATCACCTGCTCCAAAGCTGCAGACGGATCTCGCGCTGCATCGAACGCCCGATGGAAAGTGACGCCCATCGGACCAGCCGCGCGCATCAGCTGGCTACACAGGTCCACGTCGATATCACCATCCCTCGTCAATGCACCGATCACCACCCCGTCGCAACCAAGCTGCCGGCAGTGCCCGATATCACGCAGCATGATCTCCGTTTCCAATGGTCCGTAGTGGAAGTCACCAGGCCGGGGACGGATCAATACAAACAGCGGTATACGCAGCATGTCCCTGGCCACTGCGATACTGCCTGCCGATGGGGTGGTTCCGCCCTGTTCAAGGTTCTCGAACAGCTCGATGCGGTCTGCGCCACCCTGTTGTGCCGCCACCGCCGACATCGCAGAGTTGCAGGCGATCTCCAGCAGATACGGCGAACTCATGCCTGCGTGCTCGTATACACCGATGCGGATTCGAGCAAAGCATCCTGCTTGCTGCTGTCGCATACCGCGTAGACGAAGCCTTTATGCAGCGCATATGCGCCAACTTCGCCACTGCGGTTCATCGCCAGGAAGCAGACCTGCAAAGTGCGGCTGGCTTCGGGCCGCTTGCGTACCACGCGCTGGATGGCTTCGCGGCAGGCTTCGGCCGGTGAACGGCCCTGTCGCATCAGTTCTACCACCAGGAACGAGGCCGCATTGCGGATCATTTCTTCGCCCATGCCGGAGGCGGTGGCTGCGCCGACTTCGTTATCCACATACAGGCCAGCGCCGATGATCGGGCTGTCACCAACGCGGCCATGCATCTTGAAGGCCATGCCGCTGGTGGTGCAGGCACCGGCCATCTGTCCGTTGGCATCAATGGCGATCATGCCCAGTGTGTCGTGGTTGTCCTTGTCACCGGGAATGCCACGGCGCTCGGCGTTGATCTGCGGCGCATAGTGCTCGGTCTTCAACCATTCGCGCCAGGCTTTCTCTGCTTCCGGGGTGAGCAGGTTCTGGCGCTCGAAGCCTTGTTGCACGGCGAACTGTTGTGCGCCCTCGCCCACCAGCATGACGTGCGGGGTCTTTTCCATCACCGCGCGGGCGACTGAGATCGGATGCAGGATATCGACCAGTGCAGCGACCGATCCGCAGCGGCCATCGCCGGCCATGATGCTGGCATCCAGGCTGAGCACGCCATCGCGATCCGGATTACCGCAGCGGCCAACGGTGGGATTGCAGAGCTCGCTTTCGGCCCAGCGTGCGCCGGCTTCCACCGCATCCAAGGCGTTGCCGCCTGCCGCCAGTACCTTCCACGCCGCCTGATTAGCGCCGACGCCGAAGTCCCAGGTTGAAACCACGCGCGCGCCGCTGGCAGCTACCGGCGATGCCAGCAGGCCCGGTGCTGCGCTGCCCAATGCGCCAATCAAGACGGACGACTGCAGGAACTGTCTGCGGGTGCTCATTGCTGGCTTCTCCTGGGTTCTACTTAGCGTGCGGCGAGTTTGTCGACGTGCCAGGCCAAGGCACCCAGCACGCCGAGCTCGCCATGTTCAACGCGCCAGACCGGCACGTGCCGCAGCGCCTGCGACAAGCGGTCCTTGGCAAGGAACCGTTGCTGGAAGCCGCCTGCGTGCAAGAAATCACTGATATGACCAGTGATGCCACCGGTCAAATAGACCGCGCGTGCACCGAAGGTCAGCGCCAGATCTCCGGCCAAACTGCCCAGCCACGCGCAGAATACCTCGACGCTTTCCATCGCCACTGCATCGTTGCCGTTGCGTGCGGCAGCAACCAGTTCGGCTGGCGATTGCCATTGCGGGGCGCTGCCGCGCAACTCGCACAAACAGGTGTAGAGCGTGATCAAGCCCGGGCCGGACAGGATTCGTTCGTTGTCGATATGCGTGTATCGCTGCGACAGCAGGCGCAATACCTCCTGCTCCAGTGCGTTGGAGCCAGCCAAGGCTGCGTGCCCTGCTTCGCTGGGCAGCACCGAGGGGTTCCCACCCGGCAGGTATACCGCCACGCCCAAACCGGTTCCAGGGCCAAGCACCACCGCCGGGCCAGGCGCTACCTGCTCGGGATCACCGCAGATCAGGTGCAGCGAGCCGGCCTCGGCATGTGCCATCGCTTGAGCGACCGCGACAAAATCGTTGATCAATTCCAGCGTTTCCATACCTGAATCGCGGCGGGTTGCCGCCAGCGACACCGGCCAGGCCAGATTGGTATTGAGCAGCGTATCGCCGTCACCATCAAGGACGCCGGCGATGGCGACGACGGCATGTGCGATCGGCGCTGCATCGGTTTCGCGTGCCAACCAGTCGGCGTAGTCACGCAGGATCGCCGCAAGACTGGGGTGCTCAGCGCAGGTGTATTTGCGGAAACCGTTGACGCTCAGCGCGCCGTTGGCCTGCAGACGGGTCCAGCCTAGACGTGCATAGGTGCCGCCGACATCCGCGCCGATGATGGCGCTCCCCGATTCAGAATCATGGATTGCATCGCTGCGGGCCGCGTCATCCGACGCTGGTCTGCTCATTCGTGTGCCCGCTTTTGCTGCATATCCAGAAAACGCTCAATTTGTGGTGGGCGCATGATGCGGTATCGACTGCGGCATTGAAAGCGGACTTAAGTCAGGTGGCGCACAGCACGCCAGGTCCACCAGCCCAGGGCGGTCATCGATAGCGAGCCGCCCAGATGCAGGCCAATCGTGGCCAGCCCCCAGCCCAGCTGTTGGCGCTGCAGCAGGTACACAACTTCGGCGGAAAAGGTCGAAAACGTAGTCAAGCCGCCCAGCAACCCGGTCACCAAGAACAGCCGCCATTGCGGTGACAGCTCGGGCCGGGTGGCGAAGAACGCCAGGGCAAGGCCGATCACATAGCCGCCGAGCAGATTGGCGGTCAGTGTCCCCAGCGGCACCGTGTTGTGCAGCGGGTTCAGCCAAAGACTCAGTCCGTAGCGCAGCCAGGCGCCGAGTGCCGCGCCAACGCCGATGGCAAGAAAGGACTGCCACATGGGTTCAAACTCCGGGCGCGGGTTGGCGGATGGCAGTCATTTGCGTTGCGCGCGGGCCTGCTCGCGGGCGGTGCGCAGGCGATCAAGCTTGTCTTTGAGCTTGATTTCCAAACCACGATCCACCGGCTTGTAATAGACCTGTTCGCCCATCTCATCCGGGAACGCAGTCTGGTCCAGTGCGATACCGCCTTCGACGTCGTGGTCGTATTGGTAGCCCTGCCCGTAACCCAGGGTCTTCATCAAACGCGTGGGCGCGTTGCGCAGGTGCATCGGTACCGGCTGGGTACCGTACTTGGCGATGTCGGCGCGGGCCGCGTGCAAGGACATGTAGGCGGCGTTGGATTTGGCGGTACTGGCCAGATACACCACCAGATTGGACAGGGCGATATCACCTTCCGGTGCGCCGATGCGGTCGTAGGCGTTCCAGACATTGATCGCCATTTCCAGCGCTCGCGGATCGGCCAGGCCCACGTCTTCCACCGCCATGATGGTCAGCCGGCGTAGCAGATAGGACGGATCGCAGCCGCCGTCTAGCATGCGGGCAAGCCAGTAGATGGCACCGTCCGGGTTGGAGCTGCGTACCGATTTGTGCAGCGCCGAGATCTGGTCGTAAAACTGCTCGCCGTTCTTGTCGAAGCGGCGGGTGCGGTCGGCCAGTACCTGCAGCAGGGTTTCCGGGGTGATTTCACCGCCCTCGCCTGCTGCCAGCTCGGCGGCGATTTCCAGCAGGGTCAAGGCGCGACGCACGTCGCCATCGGCGGCGCGGGCGATTTCCAGCAGCGACTCCGCCGAGACCGTGATGTCCTGCTCGCCCAGCCCACGTTCCTTGTCATCCAAGGCGCGCTGCAGCGCTTCCACCACATCCTCGGGCGACACCGATTCCAGCACGTGCACGCGGCAGCGCGACAGCAATGCCGAGTTCAACTCGAACGAGGGATTCTCGGTGGTCGCACCAACAAAAATGATCGTGCCGCGCTCGATGTGCGGCAGGAAGGCATCCTGCTGTGCCTTGTTGAAACGGTGTACTTCGTCGACAAACAACACGGTGCGGCGCCCGTCGGCGAAACGGTGTGCGGCTTCGGCCAGCACCTGGCGGACATCCGGCAGACCAGACAGCACTGCCGATATCGCCTTGAACTCGGCGTCGGCATACTGCGCCAGCAACAAGGCCAGGGTGGTCTTGCCGCAGCCCGGCGGGCCCCACAGGATCATCGAATGCACGCGGCCGGATTCAACCGCGCGGCGCAGCGCCGTGTTGGGCGCCAACAAGCGCTTCTGGCCGACCATCTCGTCCAGTGCACGCGGACGCATGCGCTCGGCGAGCGGACGCATATTGTCCCGGTCCGCTGTCAGCAGGTCGGCGGGAGCTTCATCAAGAAAGATATTTCGGGATCTGGCCACGCCCACATTCTAGCAGCGTGGCCACCCTGCCCCGGCCTCGAAAGCCGGGCTTGGGTTCAGCGTTCGCCGACCACGTCGACGTCCTTGCCCGGAACGAAGCGGAAGGTGCCGGCAGCGAAGCTCGGGTTCTTCTTCCAGCCGCTGAAGGTGATGATGGTGCGCTGGCCCACCGCGTCCGTCAGTTCCATCCGCGACAGTGCGCCACCGGCGAAGCCCAGTGCGGCGACATCGAAGCTGGCCTGGGTATCGCGCTTGGGGGTGAGCGAGAGCCACTGCATGCCGTCGCGCGGCGCGGCTTCTTCGCTGATGTCGTACTGCTGTTCCAGCAGTGCCGGGTTGATCAGCGCGGTGAGCGGATTGTTCTGCTCCTCGGTGCCCTGCGGGCTGACCCGGGCCTGCTCCAGATCCGGCTCATAGACCCACAGCTTGCTGCCGTCGGCAATGATCAGCTGCGGATGCGGACGGGTGTATTCCCAGCGGAACTGGCGCGGTGCCGACAGGGCGACACGGCCGCTGGAGGATTCCTTGACCCGGCCACGCTGATCCACCACCTGCTGCGCGAACTGGCCATCGAGGCCGCGCAGGCCGCTGGTGAAGGACTTCAGGTCATCGCGGGCGCCGGCATGCGCATCCGCGGCAAGGCCGGCACAAGCGAAGGCAACAGCAAGAACGGAGTGGCGCAGGAATGCAGTCATGGCGGCTTGGGATAGTGGTGTCGGTGGTGAGGCAGAGTCTGCCTCTTTCAAACTGAATGGGCGGCAATCAATCGCTGAATGCCGCCCTTCCGTTCAGTGCTTGGGCGGCGGCGGCGCCAGCACGGTGCGGTCGCCATTGTGCTCCGGCGCGGTGACAACGCCGGCCGCTTCCATTGCCTCGATCAGGCGCGCGGCGCGGTTGTAGCCAATCTTCAGGCGACGCTGCACACCGGAAATGGAGGCGCGACGGGTTTCAGTGACAATGCGCAGGGCCTCGTCGTACAGCGGATCCGATTCATCGCCACCGCTGCTACTGCTCTCCGGCAGGCCGTTGGCGCCAACCACGATGCCGTCGCCCATGGTCTGCACCTCGTCCAATACGCCGGAGATGTAGTCGGTGGGACCACTGGCCTTCAGGTGCTCAACCACGCGGTGCACCTCTTCGTCGGAGACAAAGGCGCCGTGCACGCGGTCCGGCATGGCCGTGCCCGGCGGCAGGTACAGCATGTCGCCGTTGCCCAGCAGCGCCTCGGCGCCAGACTGGTCGAGGATGGTGCGCGAATCGATCTTTGAGCTGACCTGGAAGGCGATGCGGGTCGGGATGTTGGCCTTGATCAAACCGGTGATCACGTCGACCGATGGACGCTGCGTGGCCAGGATCAGATGGATACCAGCCGCACGGGCCTTCTGCGCCAGGCGCGCGATCAATTCTTCGACCTTCTTGCCGACGATCATCATCATGTCGGCGAATTCGTCGATGAAGATGACGATGAAGGGCAGCGGTTCGAGCGGGCGTGGAGCTTCGCCCATCTCCGGGTTGGGCTTGAACAAGGGGTCCATCATCGGCTGGCCAGCGTCGATGGCGTCCTTCACCTTCTTGTTGAAACCGGCCAGGTTACGCACGCCGACCGCGCTCATCAGCTTGTAGCGCCGCTCCATTTCGGCCACGCACCAGCGCAGGCCGTTGCCGGCCTCCTTCATGTCGGTGACCACCGGTGCCAGCAGATGCGGGATACCCTGGTAGACGCTGAGCTCCAGCATCTTCGGGTCGATCATCAGCATGCGCAGGTCTTTCGGGCTGGCCTTGTACAGCAGGCTCAGCACCATCGCGTTGACCGCGACGGACTTGCCCGAGCCGGTGGTACCGGCCACCAGCAGGTGCGGCATGCGTGCCAGATCGGCCACGCTGGGGCGGCCGGCGATGTCCTTGCCCAGGGCCAGGGTCAGCACGCTGGCCGACTTGTCGTATTCCTTGGAGCGCAGCAGCTCGGACAGGAAGATCATCTCGCGGGTGACGTTGGGGATTTCCAGGCCGATCACCGACTTGCCCGGAATCACGTCAACCACACGCACCGACTTGACCGACAGGCCGCGGGCGATGTCCTTGTCCAGCGAACTGATCTGGCTGACCTTGATGCCCGGCGCCGGTTCGATCTCGAAACGGGTGATCACCGGACCCGGATAGGCCCCGACGACCTGCGCATCGATGCGGAAATCCTTGAGCTTGAACTCGATCTGGCGCGACAGGGTTTCCAGCGTCTGCTCGTCGTAGCCCTTGGCCTGCGGCTTGGGGTCGTCGAGCAGAGCCAGCGGCGGAATGTCCGAGCCGTCCCCGTTGACGCCCTGGAACATCGGAATCTGCGTCTCGCGCTTGGCGCGGTCACTCTTCTCGATCACCGGCGCCGGACGCGGCTCGATCTTCACCGGCTCGCGCTTGGCGCGGACCTCGGCGTCAACCTTGCGGACTTCCTCGCGCTCTTCGCGCAGCACGCGGGTCTGCTGCCATTCGTTGGCCTGCTCCTTCTTCTTGTTGAGCATCGGTCCCAGCGCCAGCACCCACTTGCCGATCTTCTCCATCACCGCGAACCACGACAAACCGGTCGCCAGGGTGATCGAGGTCAGCAGCAGCACCAGCAGGAACAGGTTGCTGCCTACCGGACCAAAGCCGGTTTGCAGCGACTTGCCGACCAACACGCCCAAGCCGCCGCCTGCACGAGCAACATCGCCCGGCGGCAGACGCAGGTACAGAAAACCGGTAGCACCAATCAAGAAGCCGACAATGCCAACCAGGCGCAACGCCGGGCCCAGATCATCCTGGCCACGCTCATCGGTCTTCTTCAAACCGAACATGGCGATCCAGGCGACCGCAGCCAGCATCAGCGGGATCAGATAGGCCACATAGCCAAACAGTTGGCGTAGCACATCGGCAATCCACGCGCCGACCCTGCCGCCCATGTTGTGCACGGGCGCAACCACCGAGCCCGACTGTGACCAGCCCGGATCGGTAGGCGAATACGTGAACAGACTGGCCAGCAGATACAGCAGCGCCGGCGCGATCGCGATCAGCGCCAGATCACGCCACAGCTTTTGACGACGCGGATTATCTGTTGCTGCCGCCGACTTGCGCGCATCAGCGGCAGCCTTGGGGCTCTTGTCGCGTTCCGGGACCTGTTTCGCCACCTTTGACCAGACCTTAAAAATGCACGGTTAGTGATTGATATTAAACGACAGATCGTCGGGTTTCACCCAATTACAGCGCAGTGCGGTACGGCTGACAGACAGAAAACGTCAAAAAGCCGCCAGACAGTGGCGGCGGCAATGCGGGAAACAGCAGAGTTGTATGCAACGGGCCGCGCAGTTCCATTCACGTGCCTTGATTCACCGAGGTCGGACCGCCACTCTATTGGCTTGCCCGGACAGTTGCGGAATGCCGCGTTCGGGCCACCAATCCTGACTTTCGCGAGTATACATGAGCACTTCCAGCCTCCCGACCAAGCACTCCCGCCTGTTGATCCTCGGCTCTGGCCCCGCCGGCTGGACCTCTGCGGTCTATGGCGCGCGCGCAAACCTGAAGCCGCTGGTCGTCACCGGCCTGCAGCAGGGTGGCCAGCTGATGACCACCACCGAGGTCGACAACTGGCCGGGCGATGCCCACGGCCTGATGGGTCCGGACCTGATGGCGCGCATGCAGGCACATGCCGAGCGCTTCGAGACCGAAGTGGTGTTCGACCACATCCACACCGCCGACCTGTCCAAGCGCCCGTTCACCCTGACCGGTGACAGTGCCCAGTACACCGCCGATGCGCTGATCATCGCCACCGGCGCCACCGCCAAGTATCTGGGCATTCCGTCCGAGGAAGCCTTCAAGGGCCGCGGCGTGTCCGCCTGCGCCACCTGCGACGGCTTCTTCTACCGCGACCAGGATGTGGTCGTGGTCGGCGGCGGCAATACCGCTGTCGAAGAGGCGCTGTACCTGTCCAACATCGCCCGCAAGGTCTACCTGGTCCACCGCCGCGACACCTTGAAGGCGGAAAAGATCATGCAGGACAAGCTGTTCGCCAAGGTCGCCGCCGGCAAGATCGAAACCGTGTGGCACCACCAGGTCGACGAAGTGCTGGGCAATGACGCTGGCGTCACCGGCGTGCGCGTCAAGTCCACCTTGGACGGCAGCACCCGCGATATCGAAGCCCACGGCTTCTTCGTCGCCATCGGCCACCAGCCCAACACCGAACTGTTCACCGGCCAGCTGGCGATGAACAACGGCTACCTGGAAATCCGCTCGGGTCTGGGCGGCAACGCCACCATGACCTCGGTCGAAGGCGTGTTCGCCGCCGGCGACGTTGCCGACCAGCACTACCGCCAGGCCATTACCTCGGCCGGTTTCGGCTGCATGGCCGCTCTGGATGCCGAGCGCTTCCTGGACGAAAAGGGCGCCTGAGCGCCCCGCTCTGCCAGCCTGCCATGGACAAGCTGATGCTCAAGCAGCTGCTGTTCCATGGCAGCTGGCTGGTCTTTCCTGTCATCGCCTGGCTGCTGTGGCGATGGCGCAAACGGCGGTACCGCGCAGCAATCGCGGTGCTGCTGCTTGGATGCGGTGTGTTTATCTGGGCTCGCTTCATCGAGCCGCAGATGATCGTGATCAGGCACACCACGCTGGAAGGCACCGGCACCGCTTCCCGTATTGCCCTGATCAGTGACATCCATCTGGGCGTCTACAAGGATCGGCGCTTCCTTGAGCGACTGGTGGAGCGCATCAACGATCAGGATGTCCACGCGGTTGCGATCGCTGGCGACCTGACCTACGAGCCGCAAGGCCTGTCACTGCAGGAGCTGTTTGCGCCGCTGGCGGACCTGCGCGCGCCTGCATTTGTGGTGCTCGGCAACCATGACCAGCAACAGCCCGGCCCAGATATCGACAAACCCTTGCGGGCCGCACTCGCCGCGCACGGCATGAACGTCATCGAAGGACGCCTGCTCAGGGATACCAACGGCGTGAACTGGGCCGGCCTCGGAGACCGTTGGGCAGGACGGGATGACGCGCGCTTCCTGCTCGGGGGCGAGGCACTGCTCGGGCCCACGGTCATTCTCGCCCACAACCCCGACAGCGCCATGCAGGTGTGCGCCGGCAATGTGGCCGTTGTGCTCGCCGGGCATACCCATGGCGGACAGATCCGCATTCCCTGGCTGTACCGCAAGGTCATTCCGAGCGCTTATGGCTTCGATCGTGGTGAGCAGGTCGTGCAGGGCGCGTGCGGTCCGATACGGGTTTTCACCACCAGCGGTGCCGGTGAGATCGGCCTGCCATTGCGCCTGTTCAACCCACCCGTCATCGACGTACTGACGTTGGAACCATGAACCTGCCTTTGCAACTTCGCGTCCTGCCCAGCCTTGCAGCGTTGCGCGCCGCGCAGTGGGATGGCCTGCATGACGGCAGCAACCCTTTCATTTGCCACGCCTTCCTCAGTGGGCTGGAGCAGCATGGCTGCCTGCGCCCGGAATGGGGTTGGCAGGCCCAGCACCTGAGCCTGTGGCGCGACGATGAACTAGTCGCCGCCGCCCCCGGCTATCTGAAACAGAACTCACACGGTGAGTTCGTGTTCGACCACGCCTGGGCCAATGCCTATGCCCGCCACGGCCTGGATTACTTCCCCAAGTGGCTGTGCGGCGTGCCCTACTCGCCGGTTACCGGGCCGCGCCTGCTTGCTCGCAACGAAGAGGATCGCGACGCGTTGCTTGAAGCCATTGTCAGCCATGTGCAGGACAATAACTTGTCTTCGGCACATATCAACTTCCACCTGGCCGAAGAGAACCCACTGTTCGGCGCGCAGTGGCTGCAACGCGATGACGTGCAGTTCCAGTGGCAGCACCAGTCGGGCTGGGAGAACTTCGATGACTTCTTGAGTGCGATGGATCACAAGCGCCGCAAGAACATCCGCCAGGAGCGCGCCAAGGTTGTCCGCGCCGGTATCAGCTTCATCGTGCGCCATGGTGATGAAGCCAGCGCGGACGAGTTGCGCGCCATGCATGGCTTCTACCTGCAGACCTTTGCCGAGTACGGCAATGCACCGGCGCTGACCCTGGCGTTTCTGCGCCACATGGCCGAACAGATGCCGCGGCAACTGGTGCTGTTCCTGGCGATGCAGGATGGCGAACCGATTGCTGGCGCGCTGTGCCTGCGTGGCGCCGACACGCTGTACGGGCGCTACTGGGGCGGTGCCACCCTGCCCGGCCTGCACTTCGAAACCTGCTATTACCAAGGCATCGAATATTGCCTGCGCGAAGGCCTGCAGCGCTTCGAGCCCGGCGCGCAGGGCGAGCACAAACTGGCGCGTGGCTTTCTTCCAACCCAGGTCCGCAGCCATCATTGGCTGGCCCATCCGCAGTTCCGCGAGGCCGCACGCGACTGGTGCGGCCGTGAGCGCGAGGACGTCGCGACCTATAGCGCAGACCTGCTGCGCCATTCGCCCTTCAAGCAGGAAGATCCATCGCAATGAGCAATAAAGGTCCGTTCCTGCTGGATAGCGCCAGCGATGCGCCTTTCCCGCCCGCCGAGCTGGCTCTGCAGGAGCCCGATGGCCTGCTGGCCATTGGCGGCGACCTGAGCCCGGTGCGCCTGCTCAATGCCTATGCCGGCGGCATCTTTCCATGGTTCTCCGAGGGCCAGCCACTGCTGTGGTGGTCACCTGACCCGCGCATGGTGTTCCGCACCGACAAGGTCCACTTGTCCTCGCGCTTCCGCCGCGGGCTACGCAGTAGTGCTTGGAAAATCCGTGCTGATACCGCGTTCTCCGAGGTCATGCAGGCCTGCGCCTTGGCGCCGCGCCCCGGCCAGGATGGCACTTGGATCACTGCCGACATGCACCAGGCCTATGTCGCCCTGCACCAGCTCGGCTACGCGCACTCGGTTGAAGTATTCGATGGCGACGTGCTGGTGGGCGGCATCTATGGCGTCGCCATCGGCCAGATGTTCTTCGGCGAAAGTATGTTCAGTGGCCGTAGCGGCGGCTCGAAGGTGGCGCTCGCGGCCTTGGCCACGACCCTGGCTGAGTGGGGCTGGCCATTGATGGATGCGCAGGTGGAAAACCCGCACCTGCTGCGGATGGGTGCGGAGCACCTGCCACGCGCAGTGTTTCTGGAAAGCGTGCGCCAACTGGTACAACAACCCAGCGACGCTGGCCGCTGGACGCGCAGATTCGGCGAGCTGGCAGCCTCGGCCTTGGCCTGAATGCAGGTGCTTAACGCAAACTTTGCATCCTTGGCCGCGACAGCGTAAAATGCCCGCCCTTAGGCCCATTGGCCGTCCGCAGAACCGCACAGGACTACATGTCGAAAGACGACTCCATTGAGTTCGAAGGCACCGTCAGCGAGACGTTGCCGAACACCACGTTCCGTGTTCGCTTGGAAAATGGGCATGAAATCATCGCCCACATCTCCGGCCGCATGCGCAAGAACTACATCCGCATCCTGACCGGTGACCGCGTCAAGGTTGAGATGACGCCGTACGACCTGACCAAGGGCCGTATCACCTACCGCATGAAGTAATGCGGTAAGTCGAGCGTTAGCAGAAAGCCAGCCTTCGCGCTGGCTTTTTCGCGTGGCCAGGATTCCATGTGGGGTCTAGCGATGCTCGGCAGAGGCTTTACCAGCAATGCCCCCGTAGTGCCGAGTCATGCTCGGCAGGAGCGTTCCCGGTAAAGCCCCATGCCGAGCATGGCTCGGCACTACAGGTGAGGCGCGCAAACAAAAACCCCGCATCTTTGGATGCGGGGTTTTGTTTGTACTGGAACAATCCGGCTTCGCGGCTTACGCCGCTCCCACAGGGGCAGGATTACACCGTTGCTGGCAACAGATGCTCCGGCTCGGACTCGGTATCCACGATCAGCTCGCCGTCGCGGACGTCGATGCTGACCTTGCCGCCGTTCAACAGCTTGCCGAACAGCAGCTCGTCAGCCAACGGACGCTTTACCTTGTCCTGGATCACCCGGTACATCGGGCGTGCGCCCATGTCAGCGTCGAAGCCGTGGTGGGCCAGCCATTCGCGGGCAGCCGGGGTGGCCGACAACGAAACGTGCTTGTCCTGCAGCAGCATCTCCAACTCGATCAGGAACTTGTCCACCACCCGCAGGATGTGCTCAAAGCCCAGCGGCTGGAACTGCACCACCGCATCAAGCCGGTTGCGGAACTCCGGGGTGAAGCTCTTGCGGATCACCTCCATCGCATCGGTTGCATGATTCTGCTTGGTGAAGCCGATCGAGCGACGCGCGGCCTGGGTGGCACCGGCATTGGTGGTCATAACCAGGATCACGTTCTTGAAGTTGGCTTCACGACCATTGGTGTCGGTGAGCACACCACGATCCATGACCTGCAACAGGATGTTGAAGATGTCCGGGTGCGCCTTCTCCACCTCATCCAGCAGCAGCACGCAGTGCGGCGTCTTGACGATTTTCTCGGTCAGCAGGCCGCCCTGGTCGAAACCGACGTAACCCGGAGGCGCGCCGATCAGGCGGCTGACCGAATGCGGCTCCATGTACTCGGACATGTCAAAGCGCACCAGCTCGATACCCAGCTGCAGTGCCAGCTGACGGGTCACCTCGGTCTTGCCGACGCCGGTAGGGCCGGCGAACAGGAAGTTGCCGATCGGCTTGTCGGGACTGGCGAGGCCGGAACGCGACAGCTTGATCGCCGAAGCCAGCGACTCGATGCCCTGATCCTGGCCGAAGATCACCATCTTCAGGTTGCGCTCCAGATGCTGCAGCACATCCTTGTCGGTGGCGGTGACCTGCTTGGCCGGGATCCGCGCCATCTTGGCAACGATGGTTTCGATCTCCTCGACATCGATGCGCTCCTTGCGCTGCCCTTCCGGCAGCAGACGCTGGCGCGCGCCGGCCTCGTCGATCACGTCGATGGCCTTGTCCGGCAGCAGACGGTCGGCAATGTGCTTGACCGACAGGTCCACCGCTGCCTGCAGGGCATCGTCGGCATAGGTCACGCCGTGGTGCGCCTCATACTTGGGGCGCAGGCCCTTGAGGATCTCGTAGGTCTCGCCAACGGTGGGCTCGACGATGTCTATTTTCTGGAAGCGGCGCGCCAGGGCGCGATCCTTCTCGAAGATCCCGCGGTATTCCTGGAAGGTGGTCGAGCCGATGCAGCGAAGTTCGCCCGAGGCCAGCGCCGGCTTGATCAGGTTGGACGCGTCCATGGTGCCGCCAGACGCCGAGCCAGCACCGATGATGGTGTGGATCTCGTCGATGAACAGCACCGAATTGGGGATCTTCTTCAACGCGGTGATCACGCCTTTCAGACGCTTCTCAAAGTCACCGCGGTACTTGGTGCCAGCCACCAATGCGCCCAGATCCAGCGAATAGATCACCGCATCGGCGAGCACGTCCGGCACTTCGCCGTCGACGATGCGCTTGGCCAGGCCTTCGGCGATGGCCGTTTTGCCCACGCCGGCTTCGCCGACATACAGCGGATTGTTCTTGCGACGACGGCACAGTACCTGGATAGTGCGCTCGATCTCATCGCGACGCCCAACCAGCGGATCGATCCGCCCGGCCTTGGCTTGCTCGTTGAGATTGCTCGCGAACTCGGCCAGGGAATCACCCTTGCCCTCGCCATCGCCACCCTCAGCCCTACCCTCGCCCTCAAGCGGGGAGGACATCTCCGGGTCGTCGCCACTCTTGCCCACGCCGTGGGACAGGTAATTGACCACATCCAGCCGGGTCACGTCCTGCTGGTTGAGGTAATAGACCGCGTGCGACTCTTTTTCGCCGAAGATCGCCACCAGCACGTTGGCGCCGGTGACCTCTTTCTTGCCAGAGGACTGCACGTGGTAAACCGCCCGCTGCAGCACCCGCTGGAAGCCCAAGGTCGGCTGGGTATCGCGCCCATCATCCTCGGCCAGCAACGAGACCGAGGCGTTGATGGCCTTCTCGAGCTCGCGCCCCAGCCGCTCCAGGTCTGCGCCGCAGGCTTTGAGCACCGCCTGCGCCGAAGCATTCTCCAACAACGCCAACAATAGATGTTCAACCGTCATGTACTCATGACGGGCTTCTCGGGCGCGCTTGTAGCACTGACCAATGGTCTGCTCGAGGTCTTTACTGAACATAAGGCACTCCGGTTGCGGTTGGAGACAATATGCGGCCTGGCAACGATTTTTCCAGCACCCTAATGACGAAGATGTAGACAACGCGCCTGCAATCTCGCCAAATCGCCCGTACCCGTGAATTCTGCATTCAGTTTGGACGCAGGGACGGGGCTTGGCTCCGGATCGCGGGTATCAGGCGAAACGCATCGTTCCGCCAGCTCCAATTCCCGCGCCCCGCCACACCTGCAGTTTTACAGCAGACCAGCGGCCACTGCGGCCCCGATGCTGATAACCGTGCCGCATGGGCAAACAGCTGGGCGCACTGTCGGCGCCCAGGGCGGAATCAGGCCCGCTCCATCGTGCACATCAGCGGGTGTTGGTTCATGCGCGAGAACTCGTTGACCTGCGCAACCTTGGTCTCGGCAACTTCACGGGTGTACACACCGCAGATGCCGCGGCCGCGGGTATGGACGTGCAGCATCACCTGGGTGGCCTTGTCCATGTCCATGGAAAAGAAGCTCTGCAGGACGGTCACCACGAAGTCCATCGGGGTGTAATCATCGTTCAGCAGCATCACCTGGTACTGCGGCGGGGGCGCAACCTCTGGCTTGCCGGGGGCTACCAGCAGGCCGTGTTCGCTGTCGTGTTGGGTCTTCTGGGACATCCGTCGATTATAGCGGTTCCAGGTGGCTGTCTTTTGACCATTGGACGCCGCCCCCCTCGCCCCCGCACAATTTGCAGGCTAACCATCCATTCCTTGGGGAAAAAATGAAGAAGTCTGTACTCAGCATCGCCTTGTTGGCCTTGGCCACGGCCGCCGCCGGGAGCGCTGTTGCCGGTGAACCGGACCGTGCGGTCGGTCGCGTGCTTGATACGCTCAAGTACAAGTACGAAGTGGACAGCGATGGCGATTACCAGTTGGTCTTTGAAATGGACGACGACCGTACCCAGCTGGTGTTCGTGCGCTCCAATGTCGAAACCTATGGCAGCCATCACGTCCGTGAAATCTGGTCGCCGGGTTACAAGTCCGAGGGCCCGCAGTTCCCGGCCCTGGTCGCCAACCGTCTCCTGGAAGACTCCAACGACTCCAAGCTGGGTGGCTGGGTCAAGCAGGGGGACGTGGCCATGTTCGTGGTCAAGGTTGACGCCGATGCCAGCTCCGAGGTGATTTCCGACGCCATCGACGCTGCCGCCAAGAGCGCCGATGCGATCGAACTGGAAATGACGTCCAAGGACGAGTACTGAGCGTGAATGCTTTGCAGTCCCAGCGATGGGCGCCACATGTGACCGTGGCCACCGTGGTCTCCCGCGCAGGGCAACTGCTGCTGGTAGAGGAAGAAAAGAACGGCCGGCGGGTATTGAACCAGCCGGCTGGCCATCTCGAGCCCGGCGAAAGCCTGCTCGAGGCAGCAGTGCGTGAAACCCGCGAAGAAACCGGCTGGGACGTGCACCTGACCGGCTTCATCGGCAGCTATCAGTGGACAGCTGCCGATGGCACGCCGTTCCTGCGTTTCGCCTTCGCCGCCGAGCCGCTGCAGCATCACCCGCAGCAGCCGCTGGACACCGGCATCGTGCAGGCCTTGTGGATGAGCCCGGTTGCCCTGCAGGCCGATATGGCGCGACTGCGCAGCCCGCTGGTCTGGCATACGATCTCGGATTGGCTGGCCGGGCAGCGCTACCCGCTTTCGATCGTGCGACAGGTGGCACCGTGAGCAATCCCAACATCGTGGTGGGCGTTTCCGGCGGCGTGGACTCGTCGGTGGCGGCGCTTACCCTGGTCCAGCAAGGCTTGGATGTCGCCGGCTTGTTCATGCAAAACTGGGCTGACGATGGCAGTGGTCACTGCCGCGCCGAAGATGACCGCCGCGACGCGGTGGCGGTCTGCGGGCGGCTCGACATTCCGTTCCATTTCCGCGATTTCTCCAACGAATACTGGCAGGGTGTGTTCGAGCACTTCCTGGCCGAATATGCGGCCGGCCGCACACCCAACCCGGACGTGCTGTGCAACCGCGAGGTCAAGTTCAAGCACTTCCTGGACGCCGCGCGCGAGCTGGGTGCCGAGCGCATCGCCACCGGCCACTATGCCCAGGTCGACCACGCCGGCGGCCGCTGGCGCTTGCTGCGCGGTGCCGATCGCGGCAAGGACCAGAGCTACTTCCTGCACCAGCTGGGCCAGACCCAGTTGGCCGCCACCCTGTTCCCGATCGGACACATGGAAAAGAGCGATCTGCGCCGCATCGCCCGAGATGCTGGCCTGCCCACCCATGCCAAGAAAGACTCGACGGGTATCTGCTTCATCGGTGAACGCGATTTCCGTGAGTTCCTGGGCCAGTACCTGCCGGCCCGCGAAGGTGAGATCCAGGACCCCGATGGCCAGGTAATCGCCCGTCACCCCGGCGTGTTCTATTTCACCTTGGGCCAGCGCGAAGGCCTGAACATCGGCGGCGTGCGCGGGCGCCCGGCGGCACCGTGGTTCGTGGTCGGCAAGGACGTGGCCCGCAATATCCTGTACGTCGATCAGGGCCATGACAGCCCCTGGTTGCAGTCCAACTGGCTGCGCAGCGAAACCATGCATTGGATTGCCGGCGCCCCACCCGCCCGTGAATTCGAATGCACCGCGCAGACCCGCTATCGCCAACCGGACGAAGCCTGCACCGTGAAGGTGCGTGATGACGGTACGCTGGACGTGCATTTCGCACGCCCGCAACGCGCTGTCACCCCCGGCCAGTCATTGGTGCTGTACGACGGCATGGAATGCCTGGGCGGCGCGGTGATCGCCGCCACCGATGCACCTTTGGAGCGCCGTTTGGCCGCCCCTGTTTCCCCTTGAGAGATGACCATGACTTTTTCCATCGATGACCGCGTACTTGCCTTGGCAGGCATTGCCCAGGCCTTGCAGCAGGTGCGCCGCATCGCAGAAACCGGCCATTCGGAGAGCGCCGTGGTGCGCACCGCAATGGACAGCGTGCTGCGTATTGATGCCAGCTCGCCCGCCGCCGTATACGGCAGTGCTACCCAGGTTGAGCCAGGCCTGCGCCTGCTGCGCGACTACTTCCGCAATCAGGGTAAGGACGACCTGCTGCCGCGGCTGGCCCTGTCGGTGATGCAGCTGGAACGCCGCTTCGTACGCGAAGGCGCCACGGTCGACAAAGTGGAGGCAGGCATCGAGCGCGCCGCCAGCATCGCCCAGGATCGCGGCGACAGCTGCCACCCGGACGTACTGAGTGCGATGGGCGCGCTGTATGCGGACACCATCAGCCAGCTCAAACCGAAGATCATGGTGCAGGGCAACCCGCATTACCTGGGCCAGGCGATGGTGGTGTCGGAGATCCGTGCGCTGCTGCTGGCTGCGGTGCGTTCGGCTGTGCTGTGGCGCCAGCTCGGTGGCGCTTACTGGGATTTCCTGTTCTCGCGCAAGGCCATGCTGGAAGCCATCGAGCGCCGCCTGCGCTGATTTTCAAGGCCCGCAATCGCAGCGGTTGCGGGCCTGCATCGCAAAACCTCTCGGGATTCACGCCAGCGGGCTAAAGACCCCCTGCCCACTGCCGATACTGCATTCGTGACTCTCCCGAGAACGTCCATGTATTCACGTATTGCAATCCGTTTGGCAGCCCCGCTTGTCCTCACCCTTCTGGTTGTGGTCGCTGCCGCCCTGTCCTGGCCTTCTGCGGCCCTGTGGGCGATCCTGACCACCATGGTGCTGAGCTGGCTGGTGTTTGCCTGGTGGAGCGTGCATTCGCAAAGCCAGCGCTCGCCCGAGCACGCCAAGGTACTGAAAGAGCAGGACCAGCTGCTCAATGAGCTGCGCAGCTTTGTCAGCAACGAAATCGACGGCTCGCGCAGCGAGATCGAGCGCGCCCGTGAGCTGATCCGGCAAGCGGTCGGCGGCCTCGGTGGCAGCTTTGATGCGATGAGCCGCAAGTCGCGCCAGCAGAGCCAGGCATTGGCCCGCATCGTTGACCGCGCCGGTGACGAAGGTGGCGGCGGCAATGGCGGCGTCGACGTGGCCCGCTTCGCCCAGAACGCCAGCCATCAGATGGAACAGCTGGTGGAAGCACTGGAGCAGGTCAGCGGCCAGAGCAGCAACACCGTGCAGCACATCGACCAGATGGCGCAGCACCTGGATGGAATTTTCGCCCTGCTTGAAGACGTCAAGTCGATCGCTGACCAGACCAACCTGCTGGCCTTGAATGCTGCCATTGAAGCAGCACGTGCAGGCGAAGCCGGTCGTGGCTTCGCAGTGGTGGCTGACGAGGTACGAAATCTTTCCGAGCGCTCCACCACCTTCAACGAGCAGATCCGCAAGCTGGCCCACAGCTCCAAGGACGCCATCGCCAAGGTGCGTGAAACCGTCACCCACATGGCCTCGCGCGATATGGACCGGTCACGCGAAGCGCGCCATGAGGCCGCTTCGATGCTGGACAGCGTGGCTGCCATCAACGCCTCGCTGGGCGACGGCATGCGTGAGATCTCCGAGTGTGGCCGCGCCATCGACGGCAGCGTCGCCGAAGCCGTGCGCGCCCTGCAATTCGAAGACATCGCCACCCAGGCCCTGGGCGGCGTGCATACCCATCTTGACCGCCTGGGTGCGATCAACCGCGAAGCCGTCGCGTTGCAGGAACTGCTGCACCGCAACGGCGGCGTGTTCGATGGCGAAATGGTCAGCGCGCTGCAGCGCACCGGCAGCCGCCTGCGTGAAATGCGTGTGGAGTGGGAGCGCCCGCCGCACAAGCCGGTGTCCCAGCAGAGCATGGGCGCAGGCACGGTGGAGTTGTTCTGATTTCACCCCGCACCCGTACCGCATCCGAGCCCCGGCCCTTGGCCGGGGCTTTGCTGTTGCTGCAACCACGCTGATATATGCTGACACCCCGCTCCACCGCCAACAGTAACGCCGAGCCAGCACCACAGGCTGATGACGCCATGCCTCTTCCTGCAGCTACCAACGGCATCTCCTTGAGCCGACGCGAACAGCTTGCGCTGCTTGAGCAGCGTGCACAGCAGGAGCTGCTGGAGTTGCGTACACAGCGCGATCAAGCCCAGAGCCCCGGCCACGTCGAAGACTCTGATTGGCTGACCAACTGCATCGACTGGGACCTGTCCGTCCCCTGAGCCCCCCTCAAGCTGCGCTTAGCCGGGCTACACATCCGCGCGCACCGCGGTCCTCTTTGTGGGAGCGGCGTAAGCCGCGAAGCAAACACATCATCAGATGAAGGCCTATGAGCGGCACCCGCGACACAGCTGACGTCGCTCCCACAGAAAAAAGCATGGTGGCCCAGGCCTGGACGCACTCCGCGTTTTTTGTGGGAGCGGCGTAAGCCGCGAAGCAAAGACAGCATCGGATGAACGCCTGGAAGCAACCCCAACCTCGCGGCTTACGCCGCTCCTACAGACAAAGAAAAGCCCGGCTACGGATCACGTAGCCAGGCTTGGTTGTTTGCTTTGCCGACGATCAGTGGGTGGCGCTGATCGTCGTGATCGAACCCAGGTTCGGTAGCTCAAGCAACTCACCTGGGCCGCTGCGCAACCACTGCACCATCTCGCGCGGCCGCAGAGGCCGCGAGAACAGGTAGCCCTGCAGCTCATCACAACCCTGCTGGATCAGCATCGCTGCCTCGGCCGAGGTTTCAACGCCCTCGGCCACCACCAGCATGCCCAGTGCGTGCCCCAGATGCACGATGGCCTGGGTGACCTCGGCGGTGCCGGCATCGTGCAGCATGCCTTGCACGAAACTACGGTCGATCTTCAGCCGTTGCACCGGGAAACGGTTCAGATAATGCAGGTTGGAGAAGCCGGTGCCGAAGTCGTCCACGGCAAGCGGAATGCCATGCTGCTCGAATACATCAAAACACTGGCGCAATGCATCGGTATCCCGGATCAGCGCCGACTCTGTCAGCTCCAGCTCCAAGCGCTGAGGCGGCCAGCCGTACTGCTGGCAGATGCTGACAACGCGCTCGGCAAAGCCGCGATCCCGCAGCTGCAAGGCCGAAACGTTGACTGCGATGCGCTCGAACTTCAGCCCGGCCTGCTGCCAGACAACCGCTTGCCGGCAAACCTCCTGCAGCACCCAGTCGCCGATATGGATGATTTCGCCGCATTTCTCGGCAATCGGGATGAACTCGGCAGGGCTGCATGAGCCAATCCTGCCGCTGTTCCAGCGCAACAACGCCTCGATCGAGGGCGTTGCATCACCATTGGCATGCACCAAGGGCTGGTAAACCAGGCTGAACTCGTCGCGCTCGACCGCACCATGCAGCGCGTGTTCGATCTCCACCCGGCGCTGGGTACGTGCCAACGCATCCTGGCTGTAATACTGGTAGGTGTTGCGGCCTGCTTCTTTGGCAGCGTGCATGGCAGCATCGGCGGCACGCAACAGGCTGTCAAAATCGTTGCGACCCTCGTCCAGCATTGCGATACCCACGCTTGCGCCGACCTTCAAGGTGACATCCTCGCGGTACAGCGGCTCAGCCAAGGAAGCAATCAACTTTCGCGCCACATGCCCGGCGTCATCCGGCTCAACCAGGTTGCGCAGGATCACGATGAACTCATCGCCATTGAAACGGGCGAATAGGTCAGCATTACGCAGGTTCTGGTGCAGACGCGCCGCGGCGGCCTTCAGCAGCATGTCACCGGTGGCGTGACCAAAGGTGTCGTTGATGCTCTTGAAACCATCCAGGTCGATGAACAGCATCGCCAGGATGGCACCACGTTCGCGCGCCTCGATGATCGCTTCGGAGCCCTGCTCGCGCAGCAGCATGCGATTGGGCAGTCCGGTTAGCAAGTCGTAGTGCGCCAGCAGTTCCAGCCGCTCGTCGGCCTCTCGCTCACGGGTGATGTCGCGGAACAGCACCACGAAGCGCTCAGGCAGGCCGTCGCGTTGATCCAGTTCGATCAACACCTGCACCCACACCCGTTGACCGGACGGGCGGTAGAAACACAGATCAAGCTGCTCGGGCAGCCCGCCATGAACGATGCGCTGCAAGGCTGACTCAAAGTTGTCGCGCGAGTCGGGAATGTACAGGTCCAAAGCCTGGTCCAAGGTCACCGGCGCCTTGCGCAGGCCATGGATGCGATAGCACTCCTCGGTCCACTGCATCGCGCGGGTGCTGACCTCGATTTCGCAGCCGCCAATACGGCCCAGCGCGGACACCCGGTTCAGCAACTCGGTGCGCCAGCGTATCAAGGCATCGGTACGACGCTGATTGCTGATGTTCTGCACCTGTCCCAGCACCCGATGCAGGCTGCCGGTGCCGTCGTAATCAAGCTCCACCCAGATGCGCAGTTGCTGCTGGGTCACCGGATCGCGACCCCAGGTAATATCGAAACTACCGCCTTTGGCTTCATCCAGCACACGCCGCCAGCTACAGAGTAGATGCGTGCGGGCATCGCTGGTCAGGTTACGCAACCATTGCCGCCCGGTCGGTAGTGCGGCATTGCTCCAGCCAATGGCAGCGGCGAATTCCTCGGACCACTGCACGCGCTTGCGCCGCGGTTCCCATACCCAGCTGCCCATACCAGCCACACGCTGCGCGCGGCGTAACAGGGCCTGCTGCGAACGCAGTTCGTCCTCCAGCGATTTCTGCTGCTGGATGTCGGTATAGGTGCCAACCATCCGCAACGGCTGGCCATCGCCAGCGCGGGTGACTACCTGCCCACGGTCCAGCACCCAATGCCAGCTGCCATCGGCCTGACGCAGGCGGAACTGGCAGGCAAATGGCACCTGCGGGTCATGCAGGTGTGCAGCAATAGCCTGACGCAACTGCAGCTGGTCTTCTGGATGTACCTCGTCCAGCAGGCCGATGTCAGGCTGCGCCGCATTGGGGGCATGCGCCGGACTGGTGCGGGTAACCGCATCGCTGACAATATCCCAGTCCCACAAGCTGTGACCTGCCGACTCCATTGCCATCGCCCAACGCGCGTTGCGGACCTCGGTGTCGCTGGCCACGGAATACAAATAGCCCAGTGGTGTCGCCGAGGGCGACTGCACCACACTGAGCCAGCCATCCAGCCGCTGGCCGGCCCCCGGCAGCGGGCAAGCCACCGCCTCGTGCCGGTCCAGTTGCTGGCGAACGCCGGCGAGTTGCGGACAATAACGTGACAGACGTTCGGGCAGGCCCAGCTCCCTGGCCATGCCATTGGCGGCCAATGGTTGCCCGTCCGTGTCCAACAGCACGACGGCCGCGTTCAACGGATGACGAAGCAGGCTAGCTATGACGCCGCGATCCACGCGATCTATCTCCATGCCCGACAAACCGGGTACCCATTCGATAACGGCACCAACTCGGCAGAATTGAGCACTTCGTCGCGCGCTCTATGCGCAAGCCGTTAAACTGGGGCGACGCTTGTCCGAAACCCCCTCTCATCATGCAAGCCGATCCGGCATCTCCCGTTCCATCCGTGCCCGTCGCGCTCCTGCGGCGGCGCGTATGCACGCTCTGGTTGCTTGGCATTGCCGGCTTTTTGGCCGCCAGCTTGGCGGCACTCTCGGCAACCGGCATGGATTCATCCGGCTGGCGAGCACGAAGTGTGACGGCGGTCGCAGTGGCAATTTGTACGGCACTCGCCCTGCTCTGGTGGCAGCTCTGGTCATCAAAACCAGCCACCGGTTTCCGTAAGCAGTTGCCTGCCGAGTTCGAGCAGCTGGCCGCACTGCTGCCTGACGGCGTAGTGATTGCTGACGGCGATACAGTTCTCTATGCCAATCCGGCCGCAAGCAGCATCCTGGGGATTGATGGCGGCCGCGGCGAAGGCGCCATCCAGTTGCTTGCCAGTTTGAGTGGCCATGGCCTGCGCTCAAGCAAGAGCGAACTGCCGGTGCAGTTGTCACGGACGGGCGGCGAGCCGTTCCATGCCATGGTGATCACCCAGCAACTGCACCACGCCGGCAGGGCCTGCCAGCTATTTGTGATTCGTGATTTAAGTGAACTGGAGCATGGCAAGGTTGCCTTGGCCGCCAGCAACAGCGAGTTGCAGGCGATGGCGGGCCGGTTGTTCTCCCTGCAGGAGGATGAGCGCCGCTCGATCTCACGCGATCTGCATGACGATATCGGCCAGGCCATCACTGCCATGAAGCTGGCCGCCTGCGCCGCCCGCGATGAAGACAGCAAGCCGCGGCGGCAGGACGATATTGACCAGATCATCGAACTGGCTGACAGCACGGTGATCAAACTTCGTAATCTGTCGATGCTGTTGCGACCGCCGCAGCTCGATGCCTTGGGCCTGGAAGCTGCTTTGCGTTGGCAGGCCGGCCTGCTGTTCCGCTCCACCGATGTGGAGTTGCTGCTGGATGTGGACGCGCTGCCGCGCCGACCCAGCAACGAGGTCGAGCAGGCCTGCTTCCGGATTGCCCAGGAAAGCCTGACCAATGCTTTGCGCCATGCCAGTGCCAGCCAGGTGTCGCTGTCGCTGCGCGACGGCAACAACGGCGACCTGCACCTGCAGGTGGTGGACGATGGCGAAGGCTTCGACCCGGCGGGCCCGCGTGGCCTTGGCATGATCGTGATGCGCGAGCGCGCCCAGAGCGCCGGCGGCAGCCTGCACATCGAAACCGCGCCGGGCGCCGGCACCCGTATTGATCTGCGTTTACCCTACGCAATGGACGCACTGTGACCCCTCAAGGACCCCGCCCGATGTGGAATACCAGCACCGCTTCGCTTGGTGACCGCAATGACGCGCGCCCTGCCCGGCTGGGCGCCGGCAATCCTGAACTGGCCACCCTGGTGGACGCCGCCAACCGTACCGGCACCTCGTTGATGCTGCTGCATCTGGATATCGACCACTTTGCCTCGGTCAACGAAAACATGAGCGCCGAAGTGGGCGATCAGGCGTTGATCCTGATCGCCGAGCGCCTGCGTGGCTTTCTTGGCGAACGCGGCAAGCTATGGCGACACGGCAGCGATGAATTCCTGATCGCGGTGCCACGCAGCAGCCAGACACCCGCCCCGGAAGACTTCGCCGAGCAGGTGCGCCAGCAGATCGAGCTGCCATTGTCGGTGCTGCCCTACACCCTGTTCCTGACCGCCAAGATCGGGGTTGGCCTCTGCCCGGAGCATGCCAATACCGCGACCGGGGTGCTGGATCTGGCTGAGGACGCCCTGCACCAAGCCGGTCGCGAAGGCGGCAATGCGGTGCACGTGCACGTACTGCACAAGCCCAGCAGTGCGCACAGTGAAAGCATCATCTCGCGGCAACTGGTGGACGCCATCGACAACGGCGAACTACGCCTGCGCTATCAGCCCTTGGTCAGCGCCCGCGACGGTCACGTCATGGGCATGGAGGCGCTGCTGCGCTGGCAGTCGCCAACCCTCGGCATGTTGGTACCCGAGCGCTTCATGCGTACCGCCGAGCGCCTGGGCATCATCGTGCAGATCGGCGCCTGGGTACTGGAAACCACCCTGCGCCAAGCCAAGGTCTGGCGTGATCAGGGCTTCGAAGATTTCAACGTGGCGGTCAACGTATCCACCCTGCAACTGCTGCGTCCGAACTTCTTCACCGAAGTGATGGCGATGCTGCAGTCGATCGGTGTACCGGCGCGTATGCTCACCTTGGAAATCAACGAAAGCGCGTTGACCAACAACGTCAACTTTGTCCACGAGACCCTGGCCAACCTGCGCAACGAAGGCATCAGCCTGTGCCTGGACAACTTCGGCACTGGCGACTCCAGCTTGAGCGCATTGGTCCGCTATCCAGTGGACAAGCTCAAGATCGATAGAAGCTTCATCAAGAGTGCGCCTGCGGCAAACCGCGAGGCCGCCATCAGCCGCGCCATCATTGCCATGGGCCACCAGTTGGGCATGACGGTGATTGCCAACGGTGTGGAGTCGCAGGCCCAACTCGGCTTCCTGCGCCGCAATGACTGCGATGTGTTCCAGGGCTATCTATTTGGCGAACCGATGTCGGCCGACGCCGCCGGCATGACCTTGAGGCGCCGCTACCTGCGACCGGAAGCGTTCGCTGAGACCCGCCCTGACCGCACCCTGCTGCTGCTGGACGACGAAGAAAACGTGCTGCGCTCGTTGGTGCGCCTGTTCCGCCGTGATGGCTACCGGATCCTTGCCGCCGGCAATGTGCGTGACGCCTTTGATCTGCTGGCGATCAATGACGTACAGGTGATCCTGTCCGATCAGCGCATGAGCGATATGAGTGGCACCGAATTCCTGGGCCGGGTGAAGATGTTGTACCCGGACACGATCCGCCTGGTGCTCTCTGGCTATACCGACCTGAACACCGTCACCGACGCGATCAACCGTGGCGCCATCTATCGGTTCCTGACCAAACCATGGAATGACGACGAGCTGCGCGAGCATATCCGCCAAGCCTTCCGCACCCATGATGAAAAGCAGGGCGTGGGGGCTTCGTAGGAGTTTGGGGGCTTTTGATCTTTTGTAGGAGCGGGGTAAACCGCGAAGCCACTGAGGTACAGATGGACATGCATCCAGTGCAATTGCACCATTCCTACGAGCAAAAGCCCAAGTGAATGCGTGATTCCAGATCCCGCAAGGACTGGCACGACCTCAGCTTCGCGGCTTACGCCGCTCCTACAGCTCCAGGCAATCGCCCCTATCGCTGCAGCCACCACGAGCAATCCTGTGATCACGGGTGCCGTGAGACAGCTTCGTGGCTTATGCCGCTCCCACAATCCAGGAATCCTGCGGCCAATTACTTCGGCTGGCGGATCGGCAGCACGATGCGGAAGCACGAGCCCTCGCCCACCGTGCTGTCCAGGTCGATGCGGCCGTGGTGCTTGTTGATGATGCCGTAGGAGATCGACAAGCCCAGACCGGTACCGCTGCCCACCGGCTTGGTGGTGAAGAATGGGTCAAAGATGCGCTGGCGCAGCTCCGGCGAAATGCCCGCACCGTCATCCTTGAACTCAACCCAGACTTCCTCGCCGCTGACCCCCGTACTGACCACGATATTGCCGCGATCGGCAATGGCATGGCCAGCATTGAGCAGCAGGTTCATATAGACCTGGTTGAGCTCGGACGGCAGGCACTCGATCATCGGCAATTCGCCGTAGTGGCGATCGAGCGTGACCTTGTACTTGAGCTCATTCCAGATGATGTTGATGGTCGATTCGAGGCCGGCATGCAGGTCGACCAGCTTCCACGACTCATCGCGGCCGGAGTACGAGAAGTCCTTGAGGTCGCGCACGATGCGGGTCACCCGCTCGATGCCCTCGCGTGATTCGGCCATCAGCTGCGGCAAGTCGCGGCTGATGAAATCGATATCCAGGCGGTCGCGGATATCGTCGATTTCCGGAATCAGCGCTTTCGGATCAGGGGCGCGCAAGGCCCGCTCATAGG
This sequence comes from Stenotrophomonas sp. STEN083, assembly GCF_056759195.1. Lineage (NCBI taxonomy): Bacteria > Pseudomonadati > Pseudomonadota > Gammaproteobacteria > Lysobacterales > Lysobacteraceae > Stenotrophomonas > Stenotrophomonas sp. STEN083. The sequence goes on from NZ_JBRRCU010000047.1 coordinate 30,233, forward strand.
CCTCGATCACCGTGAACAGACTACGCAGATACTCCTGCAGGCTGCCCAGGTTGGAGTGGACGTAGCCGATCGGGTTGTTGATTTCGTGGGCGACGCCAGCAGCAAGCTGACCGATGGAGGCCATCTTCTCGGACTGCAGCAGTTTCTCCTGGGTGCCATTCAAACGCAGATAGGCCTGGCGTAGCTCAGCATGACGCTGCTGCAACTCGCGCTCGTAGTCCTCAGGGCCATCTATATGCTGGAACAGAGCCAGAAAAGCTTCGCCAGCCTCATCGCTATGATGGTGCAGATGCAGAGTGATGACCCGCTCGCCGACCGGCAGGCTGCCAATCCAGCTACCAGAGTCACGGGCCTGCGACAACGCGAAAGGTGGCAACAAGGCCTCAAGCTGGCGGCCAAGGTCGACACTGCCAGGGCCATCCACGCCAAATAATTCACGCACCAGGCCGTTGGCGATGCTGACTTCAAATTTTCCGCTGAATACCAGCATCCCGTGCTGGACGCGCTCGCCGAGGGCTCGCAATGTGGCCGCCGAGGGGGTTGGCATGAGGATGCTGCTATCGATCTGGGTCACGGCGGCCGGTACAAACTAGGAACAGGCCGCCACTATAGCCGGATGTGCGAATTCGATCGCGGCGCTGGCGCCGCGTTTGCCAGCGATCAGGCTACGGCCAACGGCCGTCGCGCATGTACGGTCTGTGCCTGGCCCTTGGCATCGTAAGAAGGCGCGCTCTCGCTACGGCCAAGCTGCCGCAGCGCCCAGTTGACCTCGCGGCGGCGGCGCGCCAGCAACACGCCGTTGGCGTGGTTGCGCTCTGCCAGCTCCTTGAGCTTTTCAGCCTCGTGCAGCGGCGGCTGCCGTTCCAGCTCGCGCAGGGCTTCCAGCTTGTTGCCGGTGGCGGCAACCAAGGCCGGCACGTCGTGCTCGGCCAAGGCGCGCTGTTCGCGGTCAAGCGCCTCGCTCAGACGCTGCAACGGGTCGCCCATGGACAGGTTCATCCCTGCAACTGCTGGTCCAGGCCCAGCATGCGCGTGGCAATGGCGTCGGGATTGATCTTGTAGCTGCCGTTTTCCAGCGACTCGCGCACCGCTTGCACACGGGCCTGGTCAATAGCCGGGGCGGCGCTCAGCTCGCGCTGCACGGCCTGCAGCTGGGTAGCCTCGCCAGTCAGGCGCACGCTGTCAGCAGCCTCAACGGGCTTGGGCTTGGCATCGCCTGCGGCGGCCACCTTGGTGTTGATGGCTACGCTGCGCAACTGCGCTGCGGCCGGAATACCACCGTCGATTTTCTGGCTCATGTGATGGAGTCCTGATTCGGTTCAAAAACGATAACGGCAACGCCGAGGGATTCTTTAGCAATTTATCGGCTGACCAGCACGTCGCCGGCAGGGGTGGCAATGCCCTGCATCACCCGGCGTGAAGACAGGTTCTCGACCGAGACCCGCTCGCCCTCTCCCGCATCCCCCAGCGCCTTGCCCGCCATCCGCACCTCCACCCCGCCCCGGCGCGACACCAAGGCGACATTGTCGCCACGGCGGACGGTGCGGGGCGCCACCAGATCGGTCGCCGACAGCAGGCTGCCTGCGCTCAATGCGCGCCGCGCAACCCGGCCCACGGCCGCTTCCGGTTTCAGCAGCACGGCACCAGCCAAGCGTGCCGTATCGCGCTTGACGCTGCCAATATCGGCCGCCGCCAGGGTTTCTCCAGCAGCCACGCCGCGGGCCAGAACCAGCACCTGCTGCTCACGCCGGACCTTGACCGGGACAAACAGCCGCCAGCCGCCAGCCTGCGGGCAGGCGACCTCTACCGTCGTGTTGGCAGTAACGCTGGCCTGCAATGGTTGCGTGCATGCGGGCAGACGCAGGTTCGCATCCAGGATGGCCTCCCCGCTCTCCCCGGCCGCCAAGGTGGCCAATGCCGCGGCACGGATGGTCTCCACCGGCTGGAACGCGGCGGCCCAGGCCAGTGAAGGCAACAGCAGACATATAGTTAGGAGTAAGCGCATTGGCAGCGGCCACCCGGCTCTTGATTGGTTCGATGGATTGCTGTGCAAGTGCCGTGCCAGTCCGGATACGGGCGGGCGCTCAAGTTGTCGCCACCTGCCGCCGATACAGCCCTCATGTCACAAGACCTGCTCAACCGAATTGACCAGCGCACCCGGCTGGCCGGCCACAACCGCCTTGCCCTGCTGCTGTTCCGCCTTGGCGGCCGTCAGCTTTTTGGCGTGAATGTTTTCAAGGTGCAGGAAGTACTGCGCCGCCCTGCATTGTTCCAGGTGCCCGGCCTGCCCGCCCAGTTTGCCGGGGTGGCTGATGTGCGTGGCCGCTCGGTGCCGGTATTGGACCTTGGCCTGGCCATCGGCCACCCTGAGCGCGAGCCTGAGGCAGACACCTCGCCGGGTTACCTGGTGGTGACCGAGTTCAATCGTTCGGTACAGGGCTTCCTGGTCAGCGGGGTTGAGCGCATCGTCAATATCGCGGTGGAAGATATCCACCCGCCGCCGGAATTGGGCGCCGAATCGACGTATTTGACCGCTGTTACCCGCTTCCAGGGTGAGTTGATCCAGGTGATCGACGTGGAAAGCGTGCTGGCCGACATCGCCCAGGTGCGCAGCGAAGCGGTGCTTGACCCCTCCATGGCACTTCCGGCCGACGCGCCGCCTATGCAAGTCCTGGTGGTAGATGACTCGCGTGTGGCCCGCCAACAGATCCGCAGTGTGCTGGATCAGCTGGGGGTGAGCGCAACCCTGCTTTCTGATGGCAAGCAGGCGCTGGAACACCTGTTGCAGATCCATGCCTCGGGCGAGAACCCCGCCGAGCGCTACGCCATGGTGATCTCTGACATCGAGATGCCGGCGATGGACGGCTACACCCTGACGACGGAAATCCGCCGCCATGCGGGATTGGCTGGCCTGTACGTGCTCCTGCACACCTCGTTGTCGGGCGTGTTCAACAACGCCATGGTGGAGCGTGTGGGCGCCAATGCGTTTGTGGCCAAGTACAGCCCGCATGAACTGGCCGATTTTGTGCTGCAGCGGCTGCGCCACGTGGCCCAGACGCAGTACGCGTATAGCTGAGTCTGACCTGGTGTAGTGCCGAGCCCAGCTCGGCACGAGCAGGACCGGTAAAGCCCAAGCCCAGCAACGATAGGCACAACA